>CAIQXC010000244.1 GCA_903875675.1 Akkermansiaceae bacterium | reverse complement strand
GCCGGATTCCGTAACACCGGCGGCGTCCTTTGCGGGGACATGGATGGTCGCCGTCGTATTCGCGGGCATCATGACCTCCATCGTCAGAACATGGCCATCCCGCTTCCAGTTGCTCGTGATACGGCCATAGGGGCAATCGTGATGCGCCTTGACCCATGTGAGATCGCCGACGAACGAAGGTTTGATGATGATTTGTTTGAACCCCGGCGCACCGGGACGGATTCCCGCAAGGGTTCGATAGAACCACTGGCCCACCGAGCCGCCGAGGCTCGGCATCTGCGCCATGCCGCCCCGCCAGGTCTCCTTCATGACACCATCCGTGATCAAGGTGTTCCAGCCCGCATAATCGCGCTGATTGACAATCTGATAGGAAAGTTCGGCCAATCCGAAATCGGGCAACCCTTCCAGCAGATAAGGGGTGCCGACAAATCCGGTGCTCAAATGGTCCTTCCAGGCGTGAATGTTTTCCTCCAGGCGTTGGAGCACCAACTGCTGTTTGCCCTCTGGCACCATGCCCAGGCAAAGCGGCAGGATCAGGGCGGTCTGGCTGTCCGTGGCGTTGGCATAAATGCCGGAGTCGGGATTGAAGCAATGAGCGTTGAATGCGTCCTTTATCTTTTGGGCCAACTGGGAATATCGGGTCACATCGTCGGTTTTGCCCAAACTCCGCGCCGTCTGACGCAGGATGTCGGCGTAAAGATACCATGCGCAGGTGGAGACAACATAAGTCGGCGTGCGCTTGGGCGGTCCCCAGCCATCAATCCCCACCTCAATCCAATCGGAGGCTCCGGCCCAACGCAGGATGCCGTCCGCGTCCGCGCGGCCGCTGAGCCAGTCAAGATACGACTGCATCGCCGGGTAAGCCGTCTGGAGAAATGCCTTGTCGCCATAGTATTCGTAATGCTTCCAAGGCGCGTAAATGATCATGCCGCTCCACCACGGATCGTCCCAGCAATGCTCCTGCCCGCCCCAAATCATCGGCGCGACGGAGCCGGTCGCGCCGTCGGGCGTCTGGCTGTCGCGGAAATCCAGCCACCACCGGCGATACACCGCCGCCATGTCGGTCATGTACGCGGCGGAGTCGAACATTGTCTGAACGTCCTGGGTCCAGCCGGATTTCTCCCGCGTGGGGTCCATCGGAATATCATAGGTATAACTCAGGTGCGTCCGCACCTCGGCCGCATAGACGTGGTTGAGAAAATCGCTCGAACAGGAAAAATCGCCCGCCTGACGCAGATCAGCGTGGGCCCATTTTATGGAAACATCCTTCAAGGGCGGAGGATCGATGCCTTCGACCGTCAGTACCGGCCCGATGGACTGCACCAAAAACCGCGGCTCCAAGGTTTCCTCTCCCCCGCCTTTCAGGATGAATTGATATTGGGCCGAACCACCAAGCGTCACGGTCCGGCCAGCGGAACCGTTCAACTTCACGCAAGGCCAGCCCGAATACATGGCATCGAACACATAACGGTTCCCTTCGACTTTAACCGGGAAAACCTCCTTGCAGATGCGAACGGCGGGACAGGAATTCGGCTCCAACTGTCCCTGCGGCCCGCGCACGACGGCGACCGGACTCCAACGTCTGTCATCGAATCCGGGCTGACTCCATCCCGGCCGGGCGAGACGCAAATCCTGCGTCTCGCCGACGAAGAAATCGTTGAACGTGATTTCCCCGGTGGACCATTTCCATGATCCGTCGGTGCCGAGATGTTGTGTGGATCCGTCGGACATGGTGAGTTCGAGGTCCACGCTCGCCACCGGCTCGTTGCCGACACCGTACCATTTTCCCCATCCCCGGGCGGGACAGGCGAAATAACCGTTCCCGACGAGCGCGCCGAGCGTGTTGGTTCCGGAGCGCACGAGATCCGTCACATCATAGGTGTCGTAATAGGCACGCTTCGTAAGGTCTGTTAGAGCCGGTGCCATGACCCGATCACCCGCCTTGCGGCCATTGATCATGAAATCAACGAATCCCATGCCGGCGACATGCGCCACTGCCCGCACCGGCTTTGACTTCAGGGCCACATCGCGCCGCATCAACACCGCTTCCGCGCGGTGCCCGACCGTTGGCACATAATTGGCCGTCAGGAATTTCCGGCCCCAGCCAAAATCCTCCACCGAATCCTGCGCGGTCACGGGTGTGTCCAAGGCCACGTTTTTCCCGCCGGAAATCACCTCGATCGTCCGCAAGCCAAAACAAAAATCCGCCGGATTATTGGGGCGGTCAAACAGCTTGGTGGCGGTCAGGCGCACGTAGCGGCCCCGGAGTCCATGCCCGTCAAACTCGAGCACGGTCGCGCCGGGGTTGGGAATGTCGGAGGCGGTCCGGTTTTCGATTATCTTGGGATTGCTCAAGCCGGCATCTTCTCCGACCTCCAGCCGGAAACGCAGCGGAAAGCCGAACCCTTTGACGCCGTCGTGGTCCAATGTGCGGATTCGCACTTTTCCGATAGGCACATCCGCCCCAAGATTCACTTGCACCCACTTTACGGTGTCCGCTTGGGTGGCAATCACCGCGTGATAGCCGAGTCCGCCAGCTGCTCCCTCGCCATCGATGAAGTTGCCCGGGGGATGCTTGCCGGGAATATAAGTCTGTCCGAGAGGATGGTTCATCGGCACGTCGCGCGCGGCGATCCACGCGCCATTCCAGCCGCCCCGCACACCCATGGTCCACGAGGCCGACGCGCTCCACGGTGACGGCGCATTGCTCCCGTCCCAGATCCTCACCTTCCAGAAGCACTGCTGCCCTGCTTCCAGCCGCTTTCCGGCATACTGCACATGGACGCTTTCGTCCGACAACACCTTGCCGCTGTCCCATAGATCGCCCTGGTTTCCGGCCAGGAGTTTTTCACTGGAGGCCACCAGAATCTGGTACGAGGTCTGCCGCTGGCCGCGCGCTTGATGAACGTCCGGCAACGCTTTTCCCGCCTCGAATTGCCAACTCATCCGGGGCTTCTCGACATCGATCCCGAGCGGATTTTCCCGGTATTCGCAGCGCAGGCTCGCCACCTCGACAGCGAAAGCCCCTGTGAGACAGGATAGCATAGCGACCGTGACAATGCGGCAATCCGCAAGGCGGCCCGACGACCGCGGTGCATTGCGGGAGAGATTTGTCATAGTCATTTGGCACGATCCTTTTTTTGCCGGTTCTCCGTTAGTGGCGCTAACGGCAGGTCCAGCCAGGCTAGGCCGACATCGCGTTGCATGTGACTTTTGCTATCGCCGCCGGGAGCGTCGTAAAACACGGCAAGCCGGTGGCCGACCCTGACCACCGACGGAAGACCGATGCACTTGCGGCTCCAGGTACAGTTGCGGCCATCGAGCACCACGGCCTTATCGACCGCGTGCCATTGGCTCAAGTCCTTCGTCCAATACATCCATACCGCATCGGTGTACTCCTCACCTTCAAGACCGATATGGTTGGTGAAAAGAAACCAAGTCCTGTTGGCCGGCTCGAAATACAGGGATGAGTTCTCGATTTGCTCCTCTGGCGGCACGATCGGATGC
>CAIQXC010000243.1 GCA_903875675.1 Akkermansiaceae bacterium | reverse complement strand
CTCCAACTCTATCCGCCCACCCGGCGGTTGCTGCTCGCATGGTAACATTTGAGCTTGCTTGACCCCGTGGTGCTTATAAAGTCGAACCCTGAGTTCCGACCCTTCGCCTGAAATCACCAACCCCACTTATGAAATGCCCGCGGGCAGCGCCTCTAGCAAGCGGTAGCCGATGCCTGGTTCATTGCTGAGAATCAACCGGCCCCCGAGTTTTTTTCGAAGGTGGTTGGCGTAAACCCGCAAGTAGTGAGTTTGGCCGTCGCCTTGTTGGCCCCATACCTCCCGCAACAATTGCCGCTGGGTGACGATTTTTCCAGCATGGCGTGCCAGCGCATGAAGGAACGCGTATTCCGTGGGTGTCATCTTCAACGGCTCGCCACCAAGCCATACCTCGTGCCGGTCCAAGTGCATCGTTAGAGGACCGACGACTAATTCAGGTGAATCGTTGCCATGATGCCGTCGTTGTATGACCGCCAAACGGGCGAGCAACTCGGCGGTGCTGAACGGCTTGGTCACATAGTCGTCAGCGCCGTTTTCAAGTGCCGAGACTTTCACATGTTCCTCGTCGCGCACCGAGAGAATCAACACCGGCACCGTGCTCCACTCGCGCAGGCTCTTGAGCACATCAAGCCCGTCCATATCTGGCAATCCAAGATCTAACAGGACGACGTCCGGTCGGCAAAAGGCTGCTTCTTGCAGGCCAAGGCGGCCGTTGTCCGCATCACGCACCCCATAGCCACGCGATTCCAGCGCCAAGCGGAGCAGGCGCCGGATCTGAATTTCATCGTCGATGATGAGAGCTGTCATGGGGGGGGAGTGGCACCCCCACTCTTACCGAGCTGACCGGAAACACAAGCGATCTCCGCGCCATGGATCAGAAAGTCGCCGTGCAGCAGGATTTCAAAAACCGCACCTCCCTGCGGGTGATTCCAACCTGTGATTTCCCCTCCCAGCGCTTGGATAAATCCACGGGCTATCGAGAGACCTAGGCCAGTGCCCCCTGCCGGGGCACCGGGCACCCGATAGAATTTCCCAAACACGCGGTCCTCCTCACCGACTGGCAAGCCAGGACCATGGTCCCGGACGCTGAGGTGAAGCGTTTGATCGGCATGGCTTGCCGTGAGTTCGATGAGGGAATGTTCCGGCGCATACACAGCGGCGTTGTGCAGCACGTTGGCCAGAGCCTGCTGCAACAGCGCCTGATCAGTCTTGATTAGAGGCAGATCCTGAGCTAGATTTAGCCTAACCGGGTGAATCTTCAATGCGTCTCCGACGGCGGCGACCGCACCTTCCACCAGCTCGCTCACATCGCACCACTCGAGATGCGGTTCCACCACTTGGGACTCGAGGCGCGTCATCTGCAGCAGACTGTCCACCAAGCGCTGCAGACGTTTGGTGGCGGTATCAATTTCTGCGACGTACGGGTTAGCGGTGGCGTTGCCCATGCCCTCGATGGACGCGCGGATGACGGCGAGCGGTGTCTTCAACTCGTGGGATACGCTATCCAGCAACGTCTTCCGTAGCCGGTCGGATTTGTCCATCACCTCCGCCTGGCTCACCGCATGCATGAAGTGCTCCTTCTCCAATACCAGCGCAAGTTGCAGGACAAACGCCTCCATCGCCTGGTGCCGCGAGAAATCCAACACGTCCCATTCCAAACTCAACCTCATCCCCACCACGCCCATCACCGAGGTGGCCGTTTGCAGCGGAAACCACGTGCCAGAGGATTGCGGCAGAGTGTCAGTAAAGCGGCCTGCAATTTGCTTGTTAGCATAACTCCATGCCGCAACCCCCAACTCCCGCTCCGGCGGCTGCCAGGAGCTGGCGGGATGCGTTGTGCCGGGCAGTGTGTGGTCCAACCGCCGCACAAACAGCGCGGTCTCGGCCCCGATCACCCCATTGATGATCTTGAGCGCCTCAGCCAGCCCCTGATTGATCTCAGGAATGAGCGCGGCACTTTGTGTGACGCGTAACAGCGCATCTGTCTCCATTTGCCGCCGTCGCTCGGCGACGCCTCGTGTTCGCAACCTTGTAGTTAGATTACCCATGCACAGTGCGACGGCGAAGAACATCCCCAGCAAAATGATATCTTCTGGTGCCTTGATCTCAAGCGTGTAGCGAGGCGGAATGAAAAAATAGTCCCAGACCAGCCCGCTGACTGCGGCCATCATCAGCATCGGCCCGCGGGTGAAGCGCAATGCCGCCAACAGAATTGCGAATAGATAGACAAGTGCCGGCACGTTGTAGCCGGCCACTGATGCGACCTGCCAGCACAATGCCGTCAACCCACCCAGTATCGCAAGGACCCACCCATATTCGCGCAGACGGTGGTTGGCCACGGTAGCGCTGCGCCGCGGGGGGGTGCCCGGGTGCACGGGTGGGCGGCCAAGCACCGGGCGCACCACTGACACGTCGATCTCGCCGCTGCCGGCAATGATACGGTCTGCCAGAGATGGCCTCCAGCGGCTGCGTCGGCTGGGTTTTCCGACGATGATTTGAGACACATTGCGTTCGCGAGCCACGCCTAACAAAGTAGTGGCCACGTCTTCGCCGGTGGCGTGAACGACCTCACCGCCGAGGCGGCGCGCCAAGCCAAGTCCGCGGGCCAGGAACTCCTGCTCCTGGGCAGTTAGAGGTGAAATCCCCTCCACCCACACCGCTAGCCACGGGCACCCGTGCCGCCCGGAGGCGCGACGCGTCCAGCGGATCAGGCTTTCCGAATACGGTGTGGGGCCAACGCCCACCAGCAGCCGGGCGTTGGTTTTCCACGGGCTCGCAATGCGGCGGGCCCTGCG
>CAIQXC010000242.1 GCA_903875675.1 Akkermansiaceae bacterium | reverse complement strand
TGTAACGCTCCGCGCTAATCACGGGAAATCGGGGGCGTTGGATTTCGCAATAATCTCGTGGTTGTCGTAACGGGGACCGTTGGTAAGGCGGTGGTATCCCGCATGGCAGGCCGCCGGAGCGTAGGGCTTTGAGCCGGGAGGCGAAAAGCCCGGAGCGGAGGCGGCCTGCCATGCGGCGCGGCCGGGGGGCAGGGTTGCCCGGGGAGGGACACGCTTGCGACTTGGCAGCGGTGGATGTGCGGTTAGAATCCGGCCCATGCAAATCCACGAAGAAGCATTGGCTGGAACATCGCGCCCCTGCGCGCCGGGGGACTGCGCCAGATGCGGCGGCAAGCAAAAGCTCCACAAGAACCAAACCTACCAGCGCAATGCAGACACCTCTGGGCAGGACACCGAGACGGTGCATTGCTACCGCTGCCCGCGCTGCCCCCAGACCGTGAGCATTATCCCGCGGGGAATGCTTCCCTACCGCAGCCTGCGGGTCGAGCGCCTTGAGGAACGCCTCGACACCACTCACGGCGTGGCGCGGCCTGTGGCGGGCGAAGGCGCACGGCCTGTGGCGGGCGAAGGCGCACGGCCTCCGCCCGCCTCCGAGGTGGAGCGGGGTTGCCTCGAGCGGGCCGAGAAAAAGCTGCTCGGGCGCATCCCGTTGCTCCTCGGATGCCTGGGCCAGATGCTGCCGGTGTTAGATGATAATGACCTCGGCGGCTTCTGGAGGGCACTGCGCGCGATCGGCAGGCTCGGGGAAATTATCCTGCATCTGGCGGCGAAATTCAAGACCTCGCTGCTGGCTTGCTACCGCAGCTTCAAACCGCATTGGCAGCGGCCACCAAGCCCCGCTTGAGACCTGAGGGCAGTCGGCGGACAATCCCACAAAACCGTGTGATAGGCATCCGCCCGAAACCGCCCGAGGGTCGCCCGCGTCATGCAAAACAACGCTCCCAACCCCAAATCCGCCCTCGCGCTGCTACGCTTCGAGGTCATCTGCCACCTCAAGAACCTCCACAAGGAGGGGGTTCCGCTCGCCGAGTGCCTGCGGAGCGCCTCCTCGCGCCCATGGCCCGAGCCCGATGGCCACTACTACTCCTGCCGTACCCTGGAAACCTGGTGGTATGACTACGCCAAAAGCGGCTACACCGGCCTCACCGGCAAGGACTCCCGTGCCGACGCCGGCAAAAGCCGCTCCATCGACAAGGAAACCGGTGAATGGATCCTCATGAAAATCCAGGAGAACCCCAACACCTCGCTGCAAGTCCTCCACCGCCACTGGCAGCAACACGGCCACGACCTGCCATCCATCAGCTCCGTTTACCGCTTCCTCAAAACCCACGGCTACGATCGCCGCTCCCTGCGTGCCGGACGACTCGACAGCGGCCCGCAGAAAGCCTTCGAGGCCCCTGATCCCAACGACCTCTGGATGGTCGACTTCGCCTGCGGCCCCACCTTGCGCACTCCCGAGGGCAAAGCCATCACCACCCAGCTCTGCATCATTGTTGACGACCACAGCCGCCTCATCACCCACGCCGCCTATTATCTCACCGGCGACACCGTCACTTTCCTCGACAGCCTCAAGCAGGCCGTCCTGCGCCGCGGCCTGCCCCACAAGCTCTATACCGACCAAGGCAAGCCCTTTGTCAGCAACCACACCCGCACCGTTTGCGCCAACCTCGGCATCCGCCTGCTTCACGCCAAACCCTATCACGCCTGGAGCAAGGGCAAGGTCGAGCGGCTCATCCGCACCATCCAGGGCGACTTCCAAGCCACCCTGCGCCTCGAAGGCGAGAGCGTCCATACCCTTGCCGAACTCAACACAGCCCTCTCCCGCTGGATCGAAACCATCTATCACCTCCGCACCCACAGCTCCACGGGCATGAGCCCCCACCAACGCTTCACCAGTGGCACCCACCCCCTGCGCCATGTCGAGGAACCCGACAAAATCGATCCATTCTTCTACACCCGCAGTGAGCGCGTCGTGCGCAAGGACGGCACTGTCACCCTCGACAAGACCCTTTACGAGGTCCACCTCTCGCTGCGCGCCCTCAACATCGAACTGCGCTACAACCCACTTCTGCTAGACCGCGTCGAAGTCTGGCACAAGGGCTCCTTCCACGGCCTCGCCACCAAGGCCGACCTCCACCTCAACAGCCAAACCTACAACCGCAGCCACAACTATGAACGCCCAGCCCATAGCTAACAACATGACCAAGCCCCCGGCTCTCGAAGAACTCCTCCGCGCCTGGGGCTTGCGCACCGCCCCCTTCACCGCCGATGAGAAAAGCCCCGCCATCTACCCGGCTGAGAGCCATCGCGAGGCACTCAACTTGTTGGAATCCACCGCCGCCCTGCGCGGCGTCATGCTCCTAACCGGGGCACCCGGAAGCGGCAAGTCCACCCTCCTCAAAACCTGGATGCGCGGGCTCGAACCCAAACGCCACCTGCCACTACTCATCACACAGTCATCCCTCTCCGCCAGCGGGGTGTTGGAAATCTTGCTGGCTAAACTCGGCGAGCGGCCCCGCTTCAAACGCAGCGCAAGTCTCTTGCTGTTAGAAAAACACCTCGCCGACATCGACCCGCTCACCCTGGTCCTCATCCTTGACGACGCCCAGAACTACCCGGCTGCGGCGCTTGAGGAAATCCGCATGTTGCTAGGGCTTGGCGGCCGCATGCGCAGTGCCTTCGCCCTCATCCTTGCGGGCGACGAATACCTCCTTGGCAGCCTCCGTCTCTCCGTTCAGCGAGCCCTCTTCACTCGCATCAGCGCCACCGCCGTGCTTGCCCCATTGGCTCGGCATGACATCGCCCCGTACCTCAACTGGCAGGTCAGCCGTGCCGGATTGGAGCGCGACATCCTTGAGGCCGCTGCCATCGATTTGCTTGCCGAGGCCAGTCAGGGCAACCCTCGCACTCTCAACCTTCTGGCCCAAGCCGCCTGGCTCGGTGCCGCCCGGAGTGGTGCCACCACCATCCATCCGGACCACATCCAACGAGCCCTTGGCCAAGTCCCCGCATCCATCGCAAAAGCCACCGGCGCCTGAAAATACCGGGCTCCGCATGAGGCCAACCGGGCCTTCTGCGGAGCCCTCTTTTTGGCTCACTCCTCCCGCTACCAAATCGAAAATCCACCTCCCGAGCGCACAATATAACATCTAATCTCCACATTTTATCTCGCTCAGATCCCCCGTGATTAGTGCGACGCGCTACACCGTTGTTGCCTCCATCGAGGACATCGCCAACGAAGCGGTCTTCTACATCCGCAAAGAGCGGGCAGAAGGTCGTCTGCGTGATATGCCGCTATTTCGTGAAGACATCACTGAGGAACTGGAAAGAAAGCTCACCCGCGATTGCGTCCGCTATATCTATCGGCTGCTCTCCTGCTTCTATCTGGAAGCCCGCCCCGAGCTTGGCTACCTCCCCGTCAAATCCGAGGAATACCTCAAAGGCTACTCCGTCGAATCCCTCCGCGATTTGGAAATGGTCGATCTCGCCACCGATGAGATGCGCGATGGCTACTACTTCCACCATTCCATCCAGACGCTCTTCCGCCTCATCTACGAAGGCCGCCAATTCGACCAAGGTGACCTCACGGGGTTCAGGGACCGCGACGACCAATCGATCCACGACGACTTCACCATCGCCGCCCTCAAGTCCCACCTCTTCGATCCCAAGGGCACGCCCATTCTGAGCAAAGTCAAGATCCGCAACCACGTTCTCCAGCGCATCATCCAGCGTCTCTCGCTCGGTTCCAGTGGCCGCGGTCGCAATACCCGCGCCGGCCGCATCTCCTACGCCACCCTCGGCATCAACCAACTCGGTGCCGTATATGAAAACCTCCTCTCCTACTCCGGCTTCTTCGCCCGCGAGGAACTCTTCGAGGTCAAACCCGCCGACGAGGAGCACAACCCGTTAGAGCACGCCTACTTCGTCACCGCCACCGAACTCGAGGCCTACACCGAAAAGGAACGCGTCTTCGAATCCATCGACGGCCTCCAATCCCTCCTCCGTCACCAGCGGGGAAAATTCCTCTACCGCCTCGCCGGCCGCGCCCGCAAGAAATCCGCGTCTTACTACACGCCGGAGTCGCTCACCCGCTGCCTCGTCAAATACGCCCTCAAGGAGCTCATTGGCGAGAAGCCCGGCGATGCCAACTGGCGCACGGCCAATGAAATCCTCCATCTCACGGTTTGCGAGATGGCCATCGGCTCCGCGGCCTTCGCCAACGAAGCCGTCAACCAACTCGCCGAAGCCTACCTCCAGCGGAAACAAAAGGAACTCTGCATCACGATCCCTCACGACGACTACACCCAGGAGCTCCAAAAAGTAAAAATGTTCATCGCCGACAACAATGTCTTCGGCGTTGATCTCAACCCAACCGCCGTCGAACTCGCCGAAATCTCCCTCTGGCTCAACACCATCTACGAGGGTGCCTTTGTTCCTTGGTTCGGTCTCCAACTTGCCTGCGGCAACTCCCTCATCGGCGCCCGCCGCGAAACCTATCCCACCGAACTTCTCATCGCCCGGCCTGGGAAGGGCGGATCGAAAGCGCGTTGGCCCGATGAGCCTCCGACAAGGATGAAGTATGAAGGCAGAAGTATGAAGGAGCAAGAGAATGAAGAGGCCGCAGCGTCTTCCCTTCAACCTTCATCCCTCAACCTTCATCCTTCCGAGCAACCAGTGATAAACCGTCCGAAGGACACGGTTTATCACTGGTTGCTCGGCGATCCCGGCATGGCCGACTATGACGACAAGGTCATCAAATCCCTGGCCAAATCCCACCTCGACAAAATCAAGGACTGGAAATCCAATTTCGTCACTCCCTACGAAAAAGACGATCTTCCAGAACTCCTCCAACTCTCAGCCGCCGCCGATACCCTCCTCGCCCGCCATCTCGAAACCACCATCCGTCTCCGCGAGGAAACCACAGACCCGCTGGCCGTGTGGCCAGCAAGTATGAAGGATGAAGGCAAAAGGATGAAGTATGAAGAGGAACAAGCCGTGTCGTCTTCCCTTCATCCTTCATCCTTCATCCCTCAACCTTTGCGATCTTTCTCATCAACGCATGAGAAAGATCGCAAGTGGGCCACCGAACTCCGCCACCCATACAGCCCATATTCGCGCCTCAAACTCGCCATGGATTACTGGTGCGCCCTCTGGTTCTGGCCCATCGAACAATCCGCCCTGCTGCCCACCCGCCAGCAATTCCTCACCGAAATCGGCCTGCTCCTCGGCCACATCCCCGGCTTCGCCCCCGCCGCACCCGAACAAGCCGAACTCTTCTTCGCCGTGGACCTCGGCAGCAACTCCGTCGATATCAAACCCTCCGACCTCAAACTCGACGACACCGTCGTCAATGTGGACAAACTCTGCGCCCAATCCCCGCGCCTCTCCCTCGTCCGCACCATTTCCTCCGAGCGCCGATTCTTCCACTGGGATCTCGAATTCATCGACCTCTTCGCCCGTCGCGGTGGCTTCGATCTCATCCTCGGGAATCCGCCCTGGGTCAAGGTCGAGTGGAACGAGGGCGATCTCCTCTCCGAGAAACAACCCACCTTTACTATTCGCGATCTCACCGCGCCGCAGATCGCTGCTGCCCGCGAGGAACAACTAGAAATCCCTGACCAACGCGCCGCATACTTCTCCGAGTTCGTTGAGTTCGCTGGCACTCAAGCATTTCTGAATTCCGCACAAAATTACCACTTGCTCAGGGGCCAGCAGACCAACCTCTACAAGTGCTTCCTTCCTCGCGCTTGGGCTATCAACAATCCCCATGGCGTTACTGGATTTCTTCACCCGGAAGGCGTCTATGATGATCCGAATGGCGGACCACTTCGAAGTGAGCTGTATCCACGGCTGAGAAACCACCTCCAGTTTCAGAACGAACTCACTCTCTTCAGCGAGGTCGATCACCACGCGAAATTCAGCATCAACATCTGCCACTCTCCCAAAAAAGTTTCGTTCACTTCTGTAGCCAATCTATTTGCAGTCTCCACCGTAGATCAAAGCTTCCTTCACAGTGGACATGGACTCGCTGGAGGCATCAAAAATGATTTCAACAAATGGAATTGTGAGGGTCACCGAGACCGCCTAGTTCCCATTACGGAAAAGGAACTCACACTGTTTGCCCGACTGTACGACGGCGAGGGCAAGTCTGCAATTGAAGCCCGCTTGCCAGCTCTCCACACCCGCCAGTTACTTGCGGTTCAAGAAAAGTTCGCAGCTTTTCCGCGCCGCCTAAGTGAGCTGGAAGACGAATATCGCGCTACGGTCATGTGGGACGAGACCAATGCCGTTAAGATTGACCACACCATCCGTCGGGAAACCTGCTTCCCAAACAATCCATCTCAACTCATCCTTTCGGGCCCTCACTTTTTCGTCGGCAATCCGCATAATAAGGCCCCACGCAACCCCTGTCGCCTCAATTCTGACTACGACATTATCAGTCTCGAAACCCTTCCTGACAACTACCTCCCAAGGACCAACTACGTTCCTGATTGCCCATTGGAAGAATATCATCGTCGCGCCCCATCCGTCCCCTGGCAGGACAAATATCCAGATACCGGCGAACTAATGCCCAATAAGAAGGTCACAGAATTCTACCGACTCGCATTCCGCCGCCAGCTTTCCCAAAGCGGAGAAAGAACATTGATTTCAGCTATTCATCCCAAAGGCACAGGCCACCTAAATACGGTCAACTCTATCACATTCAGATCATGCCGCGACCTCATGAGCTTCGCCGCTCTCGCTGAGTCTCTACCTATTGACTTCTGCAAATCAACCGGGAGGGGCGATGCTTATGAATCCTTTCTAAGAGAACTGCCCATCTTGGGCGAGCCGACCCAATCGCTCCTCACGCGCACCCTAGCGCTCAACTGCCTCACCACCCATTACGCCGACTTGTGGAGTGAGTGTTGGGACGAGGGCTTCAGGGACGAGGAGTGGCTGATTCCTAGCAAGGATGAATTAGAAAGGATGAAAGATGAAAATCCAGCCCTTTATACTTCATCCCTCAACCTTCATACTTTGTTAGATTCTTCCTTCTGGAAGAATCTAACGCCCTCGTGGACGCGGCACTGCGCCTTGCGCACGGACTTTTCCCGTCGTTGGGCCCTGGTCGAACTGGATGTGCTCGTCGCCCGCGAACTCAGCCTCACCCTGGAGGAGTTACAAACCATCTACCGCGTCCAATTCCCCGTCATGCGCCAATACGAGGCCGACACCTTCTATGACCAGCGCGGTCGCATCGTCTTCACCGCCAGCAAGGGTCTCCCCGGCGTCGGCTTCACCCGAGCCGAATGGAACGCCATCAAAGACATGCAAAGCGGCACCGTCACCCGCCAAATCACCGACACCACCCTCCCCACCGGCCCGGTGGAACGCACCCTCGAATACGTCGCCCCCTTCACCCGTTGCGACCGCGAACAGGACTATCAGACCGTTTGGACTAGAATTGAAGACCTCCCATGAGCACCTCCATTCCCAACAAAATAAGTATCGCTACCCGACTTCACCTTCGAGGACGACGACACCGGCATCACCTATTACTGGGAACACTGCGGCATGCTCTTCGATCCCGAATACGCAAGGCGATGGGAGGAAAAGAAGACACTCTTCCGAAAACACCAAATCCTTCCCCAAGAAGAAGGCGGCGGTAAGAACGGCACGCTGATCGTCACCCACGACGATTCGGTCAGAGGAATCTCATCGAAGGCGATTGGCGAGCTATTAGGAAAGATCCTTCAATAACGTCAGGAATACCAAAGATACCCATCTCAATGACTGATAACAAACACTATAAACAATCTCAACCGCTTCATATTCGATGATTGGCGTTAAACATTCGAGTAAGTCCGATATCCAAAAGATCAACCAGGTTCTTGGACACTACAGTGAAGGCTTCGCATTCATTAAGGAGTTGATTCAGAATGCCGATGATGCGGATGCGTGGCGAATCAGTCTATTCTGGCATCAGGGACTTAAAGAAGAGGCTGACCACCCGCTACTCAATGGACCTGCCCTGGTTGCTGTGAACAATGGCCCATTTGACGTGAAGCACCGTGATGGCATCATCGAGTTAGGCCTTGGAACAAAAGCTTCGGATAACCACAAGATAGGTCGATTCGGCCTGGGGATGAAAGCCGTCTTTCATGTTTGCGAAGCATTCTTTTTTCTAGAAAGCGAGGGTCGTGATGAACTAAGAGCATTGTTTACTCCTTGGTATCCGGACTTTCATCAAGAATGGGATAAAGAATTTCCAGACGACTGGCATATTTTGCACCGTGAAGTCGAGCAGAAGACAGCAGATTGGAAAACAAAGCTACACGAAGTCCATCAGGAAACATCGTCCTGTCAGCGATGGTTTGCCATATGGATTCCACTGCGTCGTGAGGTCCACTGTGGAATTGAGGGCGCAATCCGAATCGGAAACGATCCTTACCCTGGAGACCATAAGGAAGAGTGCCCCCCGTCATTGGGAAAACTTTTTGAAGAGTCTGCTCCCCGTTTGGGAGAGACTCTTCTCTTCCTCAATAAAATCGAACAAATCGACTTTTACGACGGAGTGCGGGTCCAAACAATTACTCACTCAAGGGCACAATGCACCATATCTCACGGTTCAAAATATTACCGTCTCAATGGTGGAATTCGCACTAATGTAGAGATTGAATGGAAAAATAAGCCGGCATGGCCTAAGGTTTTTGCTAATGGAGATGGCGAAGTAACCGGTCGTGATAAAGACAAGGCTCTTTGGGAGTCATCAGTCGTCGTCAGTGTCAATAGGGATTCACACACGAGTGGACATCTATGTTTGTTTTGGGCTGTGTTTCTACCAGTGGGAGACAAACCCTGCTTAGACGTAATATTGCCAGAATGGGACGTGGATCTGCATATATTCCTCCATGGCTATTTCTTTCTCGAAGAGTCACGTACCTCCGTATATGGCGTTGAAAACGCTTTTGAAGATGCTGATGAAACAACCGATCATGGCATTCGAATTGCGTGGAACAAAGCACTAGCTACCTCTGAGGATGGTCTTCTACCACTGGTGATTCCGGCGTTGGAGGATTGCTTCAAGGGCGAAAGTTTTGATGATTATCGGATCAATCAGATTGTCCTCGCTCTGAGAGATAGCGTATGGTTCGGCACCCACAGGAAGAGTGTCGCGAAGAAATGTCGGTTTGGGCGCTTCCTGAGAAAAGGAGAATGGTCATGGTGTAGTCTGCCAGAAGCAACTTGCATACTCTTGATGCCCCTTTGCGGGTTTACTGAAGAGGCTGCAGAGAAGACCCTCTCTCAATTACTGGCGAAGCCAGGAGGCATGATTTTTGCGTTGGAAAGCAGTCCGACTCTCTCCGTGCTGGAACCCGATGTCAGGTGGACAAAGGCGGACCTTGATAAACTATGTAAATTACTCTCTGATAAAGAAATTGCTCACGAGTCCGAGGCGCGCCTGTACCTTAGGGAATTCTTCGCGGACAAAAGGATTCCGATAATCGAGTCGAATACTTGGAAGAACCTCTCAATTTACGAAGTACGCAAGATCGGTGAAACTGATATCAGAGTCGTTACGGCAAATGCCATCGACAAGTTGATTTCCCTCGGGCAGATGTTTCGTCGTGGTGTAGCTGTCCTTGAAAGTAATTTGGGTAAATCGTGCCCCAATCTCGTGGCGTGGTTTATTGCCAGCGGTATGCCTCCGACTAGCATTATTCCGGAACTGAACAACACCTACGCTGCGACTCTCATTATCAAGGCTGAGGTTTTGGGAATCGCCAGTGATCGTTTACCTATCGTCAAACTGCTCGTCTCAATCCTGCCCGATCCTTCGAGTGTATTGGCCATACGCTACCTACTTCATGGAAGCTGGGCGAACGCGAGTGATACAGTATCTAAATTGCTTTTTCAAGACGGAGACTGGAAGGATCCCGTCCAGCCTTTGTTGGAAGCCATTCAAAGAACTTGGTCTTGGGTGGATCCGATGTTCCAAGGAGATCTCACCGAGAACCAGATGGAGCAACTGCAAGTTCACAAGGTCGGGGTTATGGACTTCCGTGAACTTTGCGAGATTCGGGAAATCCTTCCAATGCTGCCTGATTTGGGCCTGCACCAGTTCCACGATTTCCTTCTGTCGAATCTCGAAACGCAAGAGGATCATAACTTGCTCCTTCGAAAGCTGCCGATCCATCGTTATGGCGAGAGTGGATACACCGATGTGACAGACGGAGTGTGGCTCGCCCCCGCACAAATACCGGTGGTTCATAATCTAGTCCTATGGAACAATCTGCGCAGCCAAGCCAAAATTGTAGAACGTTGCACCCCGCCTCAATTGGCTCTGCTTCAGGAACAAGTATTTGAAGAGAAGATCCTCGACCGCAATGGTATCATGCGGCTAGCGACGGTGCAGGCTGAACCATCTCACTATGCCGAGTTGATTCTTGAATGCCTGGCTCAGGGAACGCCCACCCAAGAAACTGCAGCGGCCCTACAGCTAAGCGCGTGGCTGCCAATCCGTGGCGGCGAATCATGCAAACCGAAACAGCTGATCTGGCTGAAGAACGCCGAGGAGGAAATCGACAGAGTCACAGCACAACTACCAAAGGCAGGCGGATGGGTCACCCGCTCACAACTCGCGATCGATTGGGAGCCCGAGAAGTCCAAAATTTCTTGGCGCAACGATGGGTGGGGGACGATGGCCAATCCGTCTAATCCTCTTATCCCTGCCGGAAACCGCTTGGTTGAATCGCTGAGAACACCTGTAGCTGAAACGTGCAGTCTGCACTTCGGCATCGCGGTCGCCAACCGGGAGGAGGTTGGTAGATGGCTTGAAGCAGTTGCCGGAATCGAAGCCGATCTTTCTTCCGCCACCGGTTTAGTCAGAAAGCTGTTTAATGCTGGAGAAATTGAAACTCCGGAGTCCCCCAGGTGGATGGTGGATCTTAGCCTGCTTTTCTTCATTCCTTGGCAGGATAGCGAAACTCCACGCTATGATCACGTGATGGAGGCCTTGCGGCAATCTCACGCCGAGGTAGGGGCTCCGCAGAAGAAACAAATTGAAGCATGCTTCGACCTTTACCTGTCCACCGCCAAACAGGCTAGTAGATGGGATTCCCATTATCGCCTGGATGAGGAATTCACCCTACTTAGTCAAAGCGGACAATGGACTCAAATTACCCAACTCGCCTTCGGGATACCCGGCATCTCAAAATCGTGTCTACTAAATCAATCATCTGCCCAAGCGCTGGGCCTTGCACCTAAATCGGCTGTCTCAAATACGGCCCCACCTCATGATGGGGCGATTGTCGCCATCAACGAGGAACTACAAGACTTGCTAACCGCATACGCCGAACAACTTGGCGAATCTCTGAGTTCGAGGCACTGGGGTTTGTTTCTGGTAATTCTAGGGCCAAATGTCCGTGATCTTGCTCCGAAATTCCTCGAAGATACAGTGGATGTTGACAATATTCGGATCAATCTGGTGGGTCCTGATCATAGCCCTGCAAGAATCAAGCTGGTCCAATGCATATATGAATGCGAAATCGTTGTTGGCAATGTCGTTACTCTAACCTCGATTCACGGCTCCTGCTTCGATGCTAATAGGGAAGTCCGTGATGCCTCCCTGTTGGTTCCTCAACCGGATGCCCAATCAGGAACAAATCGTCATTTTCTTATCGAATCCACAGCCACAGGATACAAGGTGAGTTTCAAACTCCTCCATCCGGATTCATTGGCCAGTCCTACTCCCCAGGAACTCAGATCCTGCATTGAGCGCACCATTCAGATTCATCAGGTCGAGGTTCTCGGAGTGCCCCCCGAAATTGTTTGGGAGGTTTCCAGAATCATGGACGTGGTGCAAAAACTCGACCAACTCGATCTGGGCATTGCCCAACAGGAAATGCTGGGTGCTGCCAGATTCCAACTCTCGCAACTTTGCTTCTCCGCAGCACCGGGGTCCGAACTTGCTGCGGCCCTGCAAATGCTGGATGATGCGGACCGCCTCAAGGCACAATCTCGTGAAGAAAAGTTGCACGCAGTCGGCGACTGGGAATCCTCGGAAAATTCTGGCCGCCTCAAGGAGGAGGAAGGCCTCACTGAATTGAGATCGATCCTCACGGGGGACCAGGGCCTGCAAATTCAACTGGCTGAGGCAATGGCAGGACGAATCGAGGACGAACAGTATCGGGCGGACTCAATTCCCTTCGAACTTTTTCAGAACGCGGACGACGCATATCTTGAACTTCCTCGGGGGCAGCAGGTCGAACCTGTATTCATTGTCGATTTCAACGGTAACCAGGCTCGGTTTGCACATTCGGGGCGACCTATCAATCAACCGAGTGACCCGGAACCGGAAGTCGCCAGAAAGCATAAACGCGATTTGGTTAAGATGCTCATGCTCCATGGCTCGGATAAGACAAGGTCGATTGGCGAGGGACAGACAGGAAAGTTCGGACTCGGATTCAAAAGCGTTTTTCTAGCCTGCGTGAGACCGGAGATTCTTAGTGCGCACCTTGGTGTCCAGATAGTAGGCGCATTCTATCCACAGAGGCTTCCCATCGTCGCTCGCGAAGAACTAAAATCGTGGCTTTCTCAGAACCTTCCGGATCCCAAACACGCCACTGCCATCAGGATTCCGTTTGCTGACGTAGCCTCCGATGTTGTTTCAGCACGATTCAGTCGGCTTGCCGCGTATCTACCGGTTTTTGCCAAAGCAATCCGTGAGATTCGCATTTCCGACGGTCCTTCCCATTCTTGGAATCCAGAAAAACTACATGTGGTAGACGACTGGAGATTGCTCGAAGGAGATATTAGGATCGGTGAGCGCACAGTGAAGATATTTCAGATTTCGGGTCAACGGCTGTCATGGGTCTTCGGGAGGCAGCTAAATCGCCTCAGTCCTTTGCCTAATCTTCCCTGCTTGTGGATCACCGCACCAACCCTTGAGGACGATGACCTTGGCTTCGCGCTGAACGGCCCATTTGATCCAGACCCTGGGAGGTCACGCCTGACCACCAGTAGCGGGGGGAATACACATAATAATTATCTTTTTTGTGAAGCTGCCAACTTGCTCTACCAGTTCCTGCTTTGGTGCCGGAAGGCACCGGACATCGCTCAATCTTTGGACTTTTGGACAAGTGTATGGGAGTTGTTCTCCAAGCCTTCGGTGCCGAGCGGACTGCATGACGCTAAAGCCCGCTTGCTGAAGGCGATTTGGGCGGATGGTTCAGGATACCGGCACATCATCGAATCCGAGCCCGTCATACCCAACGGTCTTCCCGATGGTCTCCATATGCTGACGAGTACTGCCGTGATCCGTTTTGAAACAAAGGGCTTCATTGACAGCAAAGCGGGCCTCAGCCTGCTAGCGGAGGCATTCGAATGGCAAGAACTGGTGAATGCTGATGCGGAACTTCGCATCAATTCTCAGGAAATCGTCAGCGCCAAGGTGGCCTTGTTGCTTCGCACACGCCTTCAATGGGACGAACCACGACCGGCTCTGTCGCTACCGTTTCTACTCCGGCGGCTTGTAGGAATGGAATCTCGCGTGGCTGCTGCCCTGTGCGGCAAACTCGGAGCGCATCTCAATATGGCCGCGCTTTTCCCAGATAAGCCACGCAACGGCATTTACGATTGGCCCAGTGAGGAAAAAGCACTTCTCTTCGACTTTATTCGCGGACTCCACTTCAGAAGCCGGTCAGGTAGCTGGACCAAAGCCGAAGACCTACTAGTCTCGGCAGCAACTGGTATCGAAAGCATGCGGGCGGGTTTCGCACCACCCGAACGGGTTCTCCACACCGACTACGATGCTGAGGAAAACGCTGATGATTTCTTCCGCCTATGTCGCGGAGAGATGAAAGTTACCTCTCCTGAATTATCACTGTGGTTACAGGAAAGCGCCAAGACAACGGACTCCAAGCGGAGATTCAATGCGCTTCTCTTCCTCGCATCCCAAGATCCGTTCGTCGCGGAAGCCGCCGGTGGCTTGTCAGAAGCCTGTAAGGAAGCTCTTGTCAAAAGCCCAGAGTTTGCGGGGCTTTCGCAGGAGAATCAAAACCGTGTGAATAACGCATTTCAAGGTGCCCGGCTTCAACAAGCTCAAAAAGAGGGACGTTTGTTTGAGCCGGATCCCGTCTTCCACGACGACGACCCAGACGAAGATTTTGAGCCAGCGATTATCGTTACCGCTGAAGATCTGATCCGGGAATGGAACCTGGATGAAGCTTTGAATCTGTTTACGATTTCTGGCCCGCTTCGTGAAGTGGTAACTCCAGGGGCTATGAACGACAAACAAGCATGCAAAATACTCCTCGACACAAAGGGGATCGATGGAAGAGGAGCATGGTATCGTCTTCTTTGCCTTGGTTGCACCCTGAGTATTCCTCGGGGTCGGCGACCAGCCTCAGACGTTGCACATATTTGGAATGGGAACCTTGGAAAGGATTTCTGGGAACATACGATTCCGGCAAGCATGGCCGATCTTGCCAAGGACAGTTTTAAGAGCAAGTTAGATGCTTTCTTCAAGAGTGTGGTAGACCGTTATTACACAAGCGAGAATGCCACCGGGGAGGATGCGGAGTTCTGGAGGCGGGTGTTTTACGACTTCCGAAAGATGCACCATTTTGTCTTCCACAATCAATTGCCTGAGACAGTTCTGGAATTCGCTGAGTCTCCGGAGGCGGATGGAGAACGACTGAACAAGTTCCTGAGATCCGGTCACATACCTGATGAAATGAAGGATCCAAACTATCGATTATTCCGCGGGGTTGTGGCTCAAAGCATGAAGGCTCCTTTGCTTTTTATGATGCGGGAGCTTCGACGACTAGAGGTCATCGACAACCGATTCGACGGGGCCTGCTATTACATGAATAGCCCTGCAAGGAGAATCGCCCGTCAATTAGGTTGGCTCGGAGATGAGACAAGATATGCGGGAGATTTCTCT
>CAIQXC010000241.1 GCA_903875675.1 Akkermansiaceae bacterium | reverse complement strand
ATGGAAAATCCCGATCCAAAATATCAGGCAAACTACAAGGAATTGTCCGATTTCGCAGCCACCAAGGGTGTCGTGTTAGGAGCCTACTCGCTGCTGGCCTCGCGCGGTGCCACCACCGCAGCCGACAACTGCCGCGGCCCCGGCAACCGCGTCCGCTATGGCGTGATGCCCTGCCTCGGCGCGAAGTGGGGCCAGGACTATCTAACACAACTGAAATCCTTCATCACCCAAACCGGCTTTGCTATTCTTGAACACGACGGATCGTATCCGGGGGATACCTGCGCCGCCACCGATCACCCGCTGCATCACGGGTTGGAGGACTCCCAGTGGGTCCAATTTCAAGCCATCGCCGATTTCTACAAATGGTGCCGGGCCAACGGCATCTATCTGAATATTCCCGATTGGTATTTCCTCAATGGCGGCAGCAAATGCGGCATGAACTATAAGGAAACCAACTGGTCGCTCCCCCGTGCCGACCAGGAAATCATCGAGCGCCAAAACATTTACGACGGCACCTGGGAGAAAACCCCGTCCATGGGATGGATGATGGTCCCGCTCACCCAATACCATGGCGGCGGTGCCGCCGCCACCATCGAACCCCTCAAAGACCACCTGCCGCACTACGAAACCCGCCTCGCCAACCTTTTCGGCGCGGGCGTCCAAGCCTGCTACCGCGGCCCACGCATCTACGACACCGATGATACCAAGGCCCTGGTGAAAAAATGGATCACCTTCTACAAATCCCATCGCGAGGTGTTGGATGCCGACCTGATCCACTTGCGCCGTCCCGATGGCCGCGACTGGGATGGCTTTGTCCACGTCAACCCGCAAGGCAACGAGAAGGCCCTGGCCATGTTCTACAATCCGCTGACCACAGAAATCACCCGCACCATCCGCCTTCCCCTGCGCTATGCCGGTCTCACCGGCAAGACTCTGGTGTCCGTCAACGGCTCAACACCCACAACCGTGCCGCTGGATCCTGCGGACGACCTAACAATCAAAGTCGTCATTCCCGCCGGCGGCCGCACTTGGGTCCTGTTCACCGCGGCAGACTGATCGGCTATGTTAGGGAATCATCAAGGCTATTCACCCCATCGCCCAGAGCCTCTTCGCCTCCAGTTCTGGGAGACAGCGTCGAGGATGTCTCTGAACACTTCCGGCCCCGTGCGTCCTGCGACATCGCATCCGAGAACAACATGGAGCTGGATGTCCTTGAAGGCACCGTCATATCGGCACCGATCGCGGTAGGGCTTGTCTGGATTCTGAATCTCCAGATGCACGGCTATGGACCCAACGCTCTGCCCGTAGTCCTTAGTGCCAAATTCACACACCTTGAAGCCGCCAAGGGCTTCGACGAAACCCGCCACTGCCGAACATGGACACCATCCCGGTGATACAATCAGATTCATTTTCTTCTCTTGGCGATTGAGGTAGGGACGTCGGGTGTCCGACGCCCCCCTCGCAGATCCCGGCGTGCGGAATTACCGCAGCGGGCTCCTCAGGAAAGCACGCACACGGAACCAGCGCTGACACAGAGTGCCCGAACCAGTTCCCATGGCAAGCAGGAAGCGT
>CAIQXC010000240.1 GCA_903875675.1 Akkermansiaceae bacterium | reverse complement strand
GGGGGCCGTGGCGCGGATCTGTCGAGCAACAAAATCACGGATGGCGGTAAGCTGGGCCAGTGGCTTGCTGTGTCCGGCAGCCAGTTCCTTGGCTTTGGCAACGCTGGCGGGTTGGTTTTCTAACAGCGGCGTCAGTCGCGAACCGATGGCCTTGGCGTAGTCGCTCCAGTTGCCTGTGCTCATTGCGAAGTCCGGAGCGTCCACCCAGTCGGGCGGGGTGAGATTTTCGGCGGCCTGCGGTTTGATATCCTGCCAGTGGAATGAAAGCCTGCGCCGCCCGTCTCCAACGACCTCGGTGAAGTGACCGTCCTTGGGAAAATCCATCACCAAGTGGGGATCGAGCTGGGCCGGCATGTCATAGGAAATTTCCGTGTCCTTGATCGCATCCCGGCTGGCAAAGGCGTAAGCAGCGTGGAACATCGGTTGGTCCTTGGCGGTGGTCTTGATAGCATAGGCGACGGTGGAGCCGACCTCGACCCCTGGCAGCGAGACCACGAGGGTTTTGGCACCTGGATAGCGTGGCGCGCTGGCTACCCAGTCGGCGTCTAGCAGGTTCATTTCCTGTGGCTGGATTTTTCGCACCGTGCCATCGTTCTGGGTCACTTGGGCGTATTCAATGGTCACGCTTTCCCATACGGGATTGAAGTTGAATTTGAGCTCACTGTTAGATTTCTTGCCGCCGTATGTCAGGATTTTTTTAATAACTTCCTGGCGGGAGGACCAGGTAGAAGTGTTTTCGATGCGCAGGTCACAGTGCGAGCTGAGGATTTTCACGTCGGCGGTGGCGGGTGGGGAAGTCGGGGCCGGTGCCGCAGTAACTCGAGGCTCGGGGGGCGGGCGGTGGTGGGAAAACAGCGGTTGTTGGCGGACGTTGGCTTGGAGTTTTGCCACAGCCTGTTTGAGGATGAGATAGTCGGCGGGTTTCACCGTGGGTGATTTGAGGCGGATGTCGATGGCGGCTTTCAGCAGGCCGGCCTCTGCGCTGATGGTCTGGGTAAGGCTGAAATCCTGATGCTCGGTGTTCTCATACTGGGGCAGAGTGAGGGGCTGGGCCAGGGTGGGCGGCAGAGTGATGGTTAGATCCTCCCGCGTGCCACACGTTAGATCCAATTGCAGGGGAAAGCGGCGTTCATCCAATTGTAGCGATTCACCGATGACTTTCATGACCATGCCAAAGTCACAGCCGACGAAGGGTAATTCGAGTTGCGCCACATCATCGCCGCTCACCAGGATGTTGGGGGCTGACCAGCCGATGGTGATGCGGAGGTTTCGCGTCGAGTCGTGCATGTCCTCCGGTTCCAGTTTAAAATGAGTGATTGTGGCACCGGGCAGCATGGATTTGACAGAACCCTCGAAGGAGCGGCGGATCGCGTCGGGCTTCGCTTGGGCGAGGTTGCCGCGGCACGTGACGTCATTGATGCCAGTTAGATCAACCACGGTGGTGCCGGTGGCGCTGCCATTATCGGCGAGTTTGACCTCGGTTTTGACTAGGCACATATTATCTTCGACGGGAGAAACGGGTGAAGTCATGAGGGGTTCTCCCTCCGGGGTGGCCACCAAATAACTCCGGTCGTAGAGGTACTGCGGCATGAGGTCCGCGGTGTTCTCGTTGGTGCTGTCCATCAGCAGGAATTTGCCATCTTGGGTGCGGGCCGCCGTGATGGCATGATTGAAACTCGCGGAGGGAACCTCGGCATCGAGTTTGGCTCCCACCATGATGATGACGGGAAAGGCCGGGATGCCGGCCTCGCGGAGCATGGTGGCGAGCAGCGCTGCTTTGTCGCGGCATACGCCATAGCGGTTGTCAAAGGTGATGTTTACGTCATGGGGTTCGTAGCCGGGGGCATCGGTCTCAGTGGTGATTCCCATGTACCGGATTTCCTGGCTCACAAACTTGAAGATAGCCGCAATCTTCTCCCGCTCGGTGGTAGCGGTGGCGGTCAGTTCCTTGGCTTTTGCTTGAATTGCCGGGGTTGACTTTTGCAGATGACTTTTGCACAGGTTGTAGTACCAGCGGCTGACGTCCCTCCAATCCGCCACGGTGCTCACCAGCAGGCGCTGGCAGCAGGTGGACACCTCCGGCATGCCATTCTCCGGAAACACCTGCGGCACATCCCGGCCGGTCCAGATATAGCGGATTTTATCGCCCTCGATCTTTTCGGTGGCGGTGACGGTGCCCCGCACTTCACTGAGTAGCGCTTTGCTTTTGAGCGGATGATCCTTCGGTGCCAGATACTCATAAGTGACATTTTTGATAGGCATGGTGGCCTCCAGCATCGACCAGTCGGAATAGCAACCCTGCATGCGCGGCTTGGACTCCCAATGCTTAACGAAAAACCGGATCGTGTCGCCTATCTCCACATTCGGCACCGCAGCGACCAGAGCCTTGTCGTTGGGATCGTAAATATTGTCCTCCATTTGAGTGCTATCCACCTGTTCCTTGCTAATCATCTTGGCATCGTGCCGCACGACGCTGCCATCCTCCTTGATCACCTCCACCTCCAAAATCTCCAACCCACCGTAAAATATATTGTAGGTGAAATCCTTCACGCCAACCTTGCGCCCCGCTTCGGTCAGCACTTTCACATACTCGTCATCCAACGTCACAAAACTGCCATCCGCCTGATACTCACTGCGCACATGCTCCGCAACCAGCACCGTGTCCGCATCAGGATACTCGTCCGCCGTGACTTTCCCGGCAGACGCCACCGCCTGGTCGTGATCTAGCAGCGCTTCGGGCTGCGCGGCCCCAGATGCGGTGGCGTGCTCCGCCAGGCAGTCTTGGGCGGAAATGATCGCCATGGCGATCCCTGTGGCTGTGGCGAGAAAGATCCGGGGACGTGAATTCATTGGCTGGCGGCGCATGGGTGCTGGACTAACGTCACCACCGTCGAAAAATTTCCAATTTTCCGCCGTCAGGGGCGCTCTGAGGCATTCTTTGGAATAACTTTGCTTGTCCCTTGGTATTGGCCAAACTGAACCGCTTCGAAACGGCGTTCAGGGTGCGACAATGCGCACCCGATAGAAGCGCCGTGGATGCAGGGTGACGGTTGCGGCATCTGTAGCAGTGGCAGTGGCAGTGGCACCGCTGCCCGTCACATCGCTCCCGAGTTGGGCCCAGGAACCCGCAGAGAGCGAATCACTGAACTCGACCCGATAGGTGACGCCGTTGGCGGTGGGAAAGCTGATGCGAAAGTCCTTGCTAACACCGTTTGGAATCTCCGGGACTTGCGCGATGGCCAGTTTGCTTGCAGGGTTGTTAGGCAATGTGCCTATCAAATATTCCTGCAAATTGGTGAAGCCATCGCCATCGGCATCAGCGGCAGGGTCCACCCCGATGTGGCCAAAATACGCCATCTCCCACCAGTCAGGCAAGCCGTTGCCATCGCTATCGACGACCCGCGCCAAGTTGAGCCGTCCGCCGCTGGTCACCTTGCCGGTGAGGGCGGCCAGCGGGGTGACGCTGGCGACGATGCGCGAAACTCGTTGGGCAGCGGATTCATTCGGGAAATTGCCTGCAGCGAAGGCCACGGCTGCGGTTACATACGGGGTGGCCATGGATGTGCCGTCTTCAAAGGCATAGATGGCGGCGGGGTCAGCCACGTTAGACAAGGTGACGGTGGTGGGCAACAGGGCCTCCAGACTTTGGCCATCGGCTTGGGAAATACCGAGGGCGGGGATCCAGTTACCGGCGCTGGCCAAGGTGCCATTGAAGGATACGGTGGTATTGTTATAGATGACAGCGGCTACCGCACCGGCCTTCATGGCATTGGTCACTTTGGCGGCAAATGTGAGAGTGCCTCGCTGAATGAGGGCGATGTTGCCACTCACGGCGGCGGGGAATTCGCTGGGATTACCCAGCCCGCAGTGATAGAGCTTGCTGGTGATACCCGCTGCATACCCGCAATAGGTCATCGGCACTGTGGCGTAACTGGTGCCCGTGCGGGTCAGTGACGAGGTGGGCGTGGCTTGCCAAGTGGGAACCGTCGATAAAATGTTCGTGCCGGGTGCAGCCAGATCGACTTTGCTGCCAAAGTTGGAAAATGAGGCGAGGTGATCGGTGGAGTCGCTGGCGGCAACGACGATCATGTTAGATAAGCGGTAGTTAGCCGGATAGGTGGGGGTGAGGGAATTATCGACACTCTCGTTGCCGGCAGCGGTGCAGAAAACAATGCCAGCATCTGCGGCGGCCTGGATGGCGCTACTTTCGCTGGCGGAGTAGGAAGGGCCGCCGTATGAGGCATTGATGGCGACGATATTGACGCCGCGTTTTTTCATTTTCACGGCGTAGTCGAGGGCGGCGAGTTCCGCAGCGGTGTTAATGACGGAGCCATCAGAGGAGATTTTGAGTGCCATGATGTGGGCATTGAAGGCGGTGCCGACGATGCCCGCATGGTTGTTGGCAACCGCGGCGATAATTCCCGAGATATGGGAACCATGCAGGCCGGAATCCGATGGGTTGCCCACGTTACCGACAAAATCATATCCGTGGACATCGTCAATCTCGCCGTTGCCATCATTGTCGAGGCCGTCACCGGCAATTTCACCGGGATTGGTCCACAGATTGGCTGCCAGATCCGGATGGGACTGGTCAATGCCGGTGTCGAGCACCGCTACCACCACCTCGGGCATGTTAGATTTGGCCAGCCCCCAGGCGTCGAGAAAGTGAATATCAGCCCCGCTGGTGCCAGCGACGCCATTGACGGATTGGCCGGTATTTTGAAGGGCCCAAAGTTTGGAAAAACTTGGATCGGTGGGAACCGGCATGCTGCTGACGTGGCGCAAGTAGTTCGGTTCCGCTAGATCCACCTCGGGGTCGAGCTGAAGTTCGGCGATGAGTTCAGCGGTGGATTGGGTGGCGGAGCGGACGTGACAGTGCTGGCGCTGAGGCGAAATGGCCGCGAATTTCCTGACCGCCGTGAGGTGGTGGCGCGCGGTGGCCGTGGCGGCGGCATCGGCATTGGTGGCCGGTTTAAAGATGACCAGCGCCTCGCCTTCGACGAAATTCGCTTGTGGGGTGGCGGCCGAGGCATGAGCCAGCAGCAAGCCGAGCGCCAGGATCCAGCAGGCGCGGGAAGGGAACAGCGCCGCAGCCTGCCCGGCGTAGCAATGATGGGTTTTGAAGGTGGGAGCGCAGTTCACAGGGCGGCGCAAACTTGCTGTGATTCCCCAATCGGGCAAGCGAAATTTTCAGCTGGCAAATTCCTGGGCCATTTCCATGGCAATCTCGGACCACTCCCAGAGGCGTTTGGGATCGTAGCGCACCGTGGAGATGTCCTTCATGATGATTTCCACATGGCAGCCGCGTCCACGCTCTAGCAGTTCACGCAATTCGCGGCGGGCTTGATTCGGGTGCCAGACGTCATAGGCAAACACAGCCGGGTTGGGCTTGTAGCTCATGACGTACTTGTTGGCGATGTTGCACACGGCGCGCTCTGCCTGGATCTGATAGTTCAGTGAGATTTTCCGCAGGTTGGGTATGCGGCTTAGCATGTCCACCTTGTTGTCGAGCGGTTCGCAACAGCCGTAGTAATTCAGGCCCCAGCGCGAGAGCCATGGAAAATCGTGTTTGAGGGCGAATTCCCAGTGCATTTCCTTGGAAACCTCTGAAAATATCTGAGCGTTTGAGCAGCCCCACATTTGATTTGGGATTGCGCCAAGGGTTTCGGTGGTGGGGTTGGGCAGGGACTTGGTATAGCCATAACCGCCAGACCCAATGCGGGTGTTGTTGCCGTCCGGCGAGAGCAGGTTTTTGGCGATGAATTGGTCCAATTCATGGTTCCAAGCGGCCACCATCCGGTCCACGGCTGCGTGCACAAAATCGGGTCGGTCCACCAAGTCGAACATCGCCTCCTCCACTCCCCACCAGCGAATCAGGAAATCCCAAGGCGTGTACCAGATATGCGTTTGGCCGACCCTTCGCACAGGCATCATTCCCTGACAAATTTCGGACATTACGCGGAAGCGTTCCTCGGTGGCATCCTCAACGTGGGTGATTCTTGGCATCTGGATTTTCTCAAGGTCCTCCCAATCTTTGATTTGGATCTTGTAATGGCGCGAAACAATGTTGTTCGCCTCGTCGGTTTTCGCCAAATCCACATCCTCGATGATGCCAAAATCCGTGGTTTGGATAGCGAGCGGACACTCGATGTAATCACTAACCACCATGTCGGCAGGCATGTGCTTCCACTGATAGATTGTCTGCCGAAGGGTGGTCTCCCACTCGCGAGCCCACGGATGAGTGGTTTGCAGGGTCAACTCGTCATTGACGTTCATTTCATGCCACGGAATCTCGTTGATCCACACCATGGGCCGCACGGACTCGAGATCATTGAGGCGGCACCAGAGTCGTGCCTTTTGCTCATGCACTGGCAGGGCGGCAATCCGGGAAATATCGGCGACCAGCCCTCGCAGTACCTGTTTTTCCGCTGGGCTGAGGTGGATGGTTGACGCAGTGATCGGCTGCGGTCGGTGGCTTGGATCGTGCAGCACGGGTTTGATTTTTACGGCTCCACCGCATCGGTCGAATCCGCCTTCGGTACAATCACCGCCCGCGGTGGGACCTCTTTCGCAGGCCTCTCACCCGGCGGCTTCGGGGGGGCACCCTGTGGCTTGCGGGTGGCGACCATCAGGGTGGATTCGCCGGCCCGGTGACGGTAACCGATGCCAAACTCCAACGGCTGCGGATGGGTCGTGCGGTAGGCTTCCGCGAGCTTCGGCTGCTGGCAGTTTTTGAATAAGGCGATCGGGCCGGGATAGGCACCGAAGTAACGCATCTGCCAGTCGTCGGCCTTGAAGTAGGACACAGGGATGCCAGAGTCGTCCTGCACCAAGGTGCCCGCGCATTCTAACAGAAACCCGCGAATCGTCGAGAAATTGCTTTCGTGCATCAGGTAGGAGGCCGACTTCACACAACTATTTCCTGGTGCCAGCGACTTGCAGAATTTCAAAAACCCGCTTTTTTTCAGGCCGTCGTCTGAGATATTGGTGCTGAAGTAGTAGAGCGTCCGCGGAGTGGATGAGCCGTCTGCTAGAAAATGAATACACACGCCGGGAGCCGACGATTTGGTGTTGCGGGCGGCTTCCACTTGCGGAGTGCCCGCTTCATCTAGGCTGACGTAGCTCACATCGGTTAGAGTCAAGCCTGAGCGTGCCAGAAAGATATACAAAACTGGCAGGGTGCCGCTGAGGCTGTGGTTCTGGAAGTCGTCCTTCATTTGTTTGGTGATGAAGAAGCTATAATTCATGACAGAATTGAGTGACTCCTGGAGGGCATGAAGTTCGGATGCCAGCACCTTTGGTGTGAGTTTTGCCACGTCCGGGATTGCGCCGGTGGGTTCCATGCCGCAAAGCACATAAGTGGACGCCTGCGGAAAGAATGTATCAGCATAGAGGAAATCCGGCCCGCTGAACATATAGAATGCGGTGCCCTTGGCCGCAAATGCATCTGGGATGTTCGCTTCCGCCCAACTGCGCACCTTGGAAATCTGGTTCTTTTCCAGCCGCGCCCAGGCTGCGTCAAAAAACTTTGCATGTTGCTGCCACGCACCTTCCTTGGTCAACGCCACCATCGCCGGGTCGGCCGATGGCACCAAGCCCGCCAACAAACGCGCGGTGTCGTTGGTGGGATTGGCCACCGGTGGGGGGACTGGAGCGGCGTCCTGAGCTGGCAGGCAAGCTGCCAGCAGATAAGCGAACAGGGGGATGGCGATAAGTTTGTTATGGCAGTTCATTTTGGCGGAAGGGCTGGGACGATGATGGCGTTTTTTTCGCGGAAAGCAAGTAGAGGATGAGGCCCAGTCCGGCGATGCCCAGGCCCACGAGCGATTCGACGGGCTTGGAGAGGACGATGTTCCACAGCATCCAGGCAGAGACAGCAAGAAACACCAGTGGCGTGACTGGATACCCCCATGTCCGGTAGGGCCGCGCCAGATCTGGCCGCTTGTGCCGCAGCACGAACACCCCGAGAACCGTTAGGAATGCGCACAACTGCAACACCAGCGTCGCGCAGGTGCCCACTTGCTCAAAGCTCGAGGTCAGCAAAAACAAATTCACCAACGCGAATTGCGCCAGGGTGGCCCGCACCGGAGTGCCTTGTCGGCTCTTGCCGGCCAACCAGCGCAAGCCTCGCAGGTCTTCACCCATCACCACCATGACCCGCGGCCCGATCCACATCATGGCGCTGATGGTCGAGACCAGCCCGACGCAAATGAGCCCTGCCATGATGCGGGTGCCCGCGGCTCCGAACAAATGCGGGCCGGCGGTTAGAGCGACTTCCACCTTGCCAGCCATTTCCGCTAGGGGGGTGCTGCGGACAAACACCGCGTTGACCGCCAGATACAAGCCCATCACCAGCAATGTTCCGAGGCCCACCGACAATGGAATCATGCGCGACGGATTGCGCAATTCGCCCGCGATATACGTCGAGGCATTCCAGCCCGAATACGAGAACATCACCCACACCAAGCTCACCGCAAACGGCCCGCTGGCAATCAGCGCGCCATCACCGGGCCGCGGCAGGAACGAGACCGCTTGCGGCGTGCCAACAAAACATCCCACCCCGATCACGGCTAGAATCAACGCCACTTTAAGAAGTGTGGAAGCATTTTGAAACCGGCTTCCTAGCTTGGCATCACCCAACAACAATGGCGTGGCCAGCCACACCACCGCCAGCGAGGTCCCCAGGGGTGGAACACCTGGCCAGACACCGGCGAGGTATTTGCCGAACGCCATGGCCGCCAAAGCCACCGGAGCGGCGAATCCCGCTGTGGCCGATACCCAGCCCGCCATGAAGCCCAGCGACGGATGATAAATGGTGCCTAGAAAGTGGTACTCTCCGCCCGAGCGTGGCAAGGCAGTGGCCAGCTCAGCGTAGCACAGGGCCCCGCACAGTGCGCAGACGCCCCCGACGAGCCACAGCATCAGAATGGCGAAGCCGCTAGGCAAAACACCCACCTGAAATCCCAAGCTGGTGAAAATACCGGTGCCAATCATGTTGGCGACGACGATGGAGGTGGCGGTGAGGCCGGAAATGTGGCGGGTGGAGGTGGAAGACAGGTCGCTCATTTGTGGGAGCGCGGAGAGTAGCTTGGGTTTTGAAAATTGGAAGCCCCGAGAAGCGCGCATCCTGTGGATTGCAAGTATTACCACCGCCCGACATCACTAACATGATGGCTGCGCGAGAATTGGCGGGGCGGGGCGCGACGCTTTCATTTGCTTCGTATGGGTGCGGCGGCCATGCAAGAATTCATGTCAGAATGGTTCTACAGTAATGATTGCGCAGGCTCTTGGTTATGCCCCCTCCCTCGGAGATATTTCTCACCCTCTGACCGGTCCAACCGTGTCGCCATCAACGAACTCGGCCTTGGTGAAGCTTTGCCGCCGGTCGTCCCTGCCGTGGGCCACGTTGTCGGCCCAGCGCACAACGCGCCGCAGCACCGAGCGGATGTCGTAACGGATGTGGGCGACGCTGGGCACGCACCAGACGAAGGTGGGGTCGGGGGCGGTGCAGATCAGCGAGACGTGTTTGGGAGCCAGGATGCCCCGTTGGGCGAGATACTGTTGGGCGGCAGCGAAAAGGAATGCTTCGTCGAGGATCAACGCGCTGGGCGGGGTCACCCGAAAGAGTTGGTCGAGCAGCCCGTGGAAACCCTCGAAGCTGTCCTCCCAGTCCGGCAGGTGATAGGGTCCGGTCCTGATGCCGTGCGCCTCCATCTCGGCAAGGATCGCACGTTCGATCTTTCCCGGTCCGTCCGCCCGCCGCTCCTGGCGCGCTACCACCACGATGCGCCGGTGGCCTAGTTCGAGGAGACGGCGCACTGCGGCGAGACTGGCCGACATGTGGTCCGGGCCAGTACCCGCGAGTGGCACGCTCCGCCGCCGCCCGAACAGAGCAAAGGTCGGTACCGGCTGCGCCGCGAACCATTCTAACACCTCGAGCGAACCCGAGCAAACGATCCACGCATCGGCCTCGGTCCCGGCCACCAACCGCGCGACCTTCCGAACATTCATCCCTAACTCCTGCAGGGATTTTCCGGCGAAAAATGTGGGATGGCCCGCATCTTGCAGGAGGTGCTGCAATTCAAAAATGTATCCCTCGGTCAGGTCCAGCGGCTCGTAGTCCAGAATGGCCACCCGCAGTCGGCGCCCCTCCGCAGCACCCGTCGGCACCACGATCCGGCTGCGGCGGCGTGGTCCTTGTCGCTGAAGCATTCCATTGCGTTCCAGTTGCTTCACTGCCGCGATGACCGTTTTCGGGCTGACTCCTAATGTTCCGGCGAGCTGGTTGACTCCCGGCATGAAGCCGCTCAGGCTGCCCCGCAGGACTTCCTCGCGCAGATGGCCCGTGAGTTGCTCGACGGTTGAGAGGGGACGGAACGCCTGCATGGAGGAATTCTGATATCCCAAGGGTAACAGTTGTCAAGAAACAAAATAGTTGCTAACCCGGGGACGCGTGACCAAGGGTCCCCCGTCCACAAGAAATGGACGCCACCAAAGCCGAAGCATGAATCACCAAAACCGAAGCATCATTAGCCAAGACCGAAGCATCATTAGCCAAGACCGAAGCATCATTAGCCGCAACCCAGGCAGAATCGGATGGACGTTTGCCGTCGCCGCAACGTTCGCTGCGGGGGCTCTTCACGCCGCTCCGGTGATTGACAAGCCGGTGGCCGGTGCCACTGGCGACAATGTCTCTAACACAAGCAGCGACCCCCACGCAGTCATCAGCCCCAAGGCGGGTGCCAAGCAGGCGGCCAAGATTGGCGACCCGGCAGCACCGCTGCGCGTCGCGCAATGGATCAAGCATGACCCGGTTGACCTCGCCGCCGGCAAGGGCAAGACCGTCTATGTGGTCGAGTTTTGGGCGACCTGGTGCGGGCCATGCGTGCAAAGCATTCCGCACCTGACGGCGTTGCAGGCCAAGTTCAAGGACCAGGGCGTGGTGGTGGTTGGCATCAGCGACGAGAAGCCCAAGGCGGCCCAGCCCTTCGTCGAGAAAATGGGCGGAAAAATGGAGTACACCGTCGGCTTGGATGACAAAGGCCAGACCAACAAGGCGTACATGGACGCCTATCATCAGAACGGCATCCCCACCGCGTTTGTCATCGACAAAACCGGTGCCGTGGTCTGGGTCGGATACCCGACGGGTGCGGACAAGGTCGTCGAACAGGTATTGGCCGGCACCTTTGTCCCGAAGCCGTTACCGGAACCAGAAGCTGCCGACGAGGATGATGCTGACGATAGCCCGTCGGATGCCTATTTCAAGGCGGCCTCCCGGCGGTCCGGTCAGGCCGAGGCCGTTGAGGCCGGCAAGAAAGTATTGAGTCAAGAGGGCGGCGATCCGGAGAAACTCCATAAGTTCGCGTGGAAAATCCTGACCGACGAGAGCCTGTGCCACCATGATTACCCGCTGGCCTTGCGTGCAGCACGCCAAGCGTTCGAGAAATCCACCGACCCGAAATACAACATCCTCGACACGCTTGCCCGGGCCTTGTTCCTGACCGGACAAACCAACGACGCCGTCGCCATGCAACAGAAGGCCATCGGCCTCTGCGACGACAACCTGACCCGGCTCAAGCTCAAGGAGACGCTGGTGAGTTATCAGCATCCCGTCACCCTTGACGGCCTCGCCGACGAGGCGCGCCTCGCGCAGTTCGTCAGCGGTGCCGCCGCCTTGATCAAGGCGAAGCGGGCGGTCGCCGTTGACTCGTTGCTCGCCAAGACGGACGTCCAACCGAGCCAGGTGCAACTGGCAAAAGCCTCCACACAACCGATTACCAGCGAAAACCTCTACGAACAAGCCAGCCAAAGCGTCCTGCTGGTCGGCACTCTAACCGAGGGTGATGAGGATGGCGATTGGGAACCCACCCTGGCAAGCGGCTTCATCATCCACGAGTCCGGCATCTTCGTCACAAACTTCCACGTGCTCGACGCGCCCAAGGCGGCGATCATGGCCGCGATGACCGCCGATGGCCACGTCTATCCGGTCAAACGCGTGCTCGCCGTCGCGCCATCCCCCGATATCGCGATCTGCCAACTCGACGACGCGAGCGGCTTGAAACCGCTCCCCGTCGCCCCCAATGCCAAGCCCGGGGCGCATGTCCGCGTGTTGAGCCACCCGGACAACGCCTTCTACTCGCTGACGGAAGGGATTTTGTCCCGATATTTTGTCAGTCGCGCGGACGGCAAGGCGACCACGATGCTCTCGACCACGGCCGACTTCGCGGTCGGCTCCAGCGGTGGGCCGTTGTTTGATGATTGCGGCAACGTCATCGGCATGGTTGCGAGCACGAGTTCCATCTACAGCGGCGCGGACAAAGACAGCAGCGCGGACGAAAACAGCGGCGCGGACGAAGACAGCAGCGCGAACGAAGACAGCAGCGCGGACAAAGACAGCGGCGCGGACGAAGACAGCAGCGCGAACAAAGACAGCAGCGCGGACAAAGACAGCAGCGCGGACGAAGACAGCGGCGCGGACAAAGACAGCGGCGACGGAGCGGCAAGCGACTCGGGCACTAGCAGTGATAAACCGGGTGATTTGCAGATGGTCTTGAAAATGTGCGTCCCGTCGTCCGACATTCTCAAACTTGTGACCCTCCCAGCCGCCAAGCCCTAAGCTCTAAATGAAAGATCTACCAAACAACTAGCAGCAATTAGCCCCGAATTTGCAATTTCGGAAACACTCAATGTCCATGAAACCTATGAGAGATCATCTCAAACACCTCACCCTGGCTTTGGCGCTGGCTGCCGGCCTGGGGGCCGGAGGTGCCCAGGCGCTGACCACCACCACCGTCATCAATCTGGGGACACCGCCCGGCACATGGTTCGACAGCGGTCCTCTAACCACCGAAATCCCCACCGGCACCTTGCCCCCTCGGATCCATCCTCAGGGAGGTCTCCTGGAACGTGTCACTGTGGCAGAGCGACCCATTGTGGGAAAGACCTCCAGCGCACCCGAACAAAACCACCACCAACGCAATCGAACATGATCGACTCTTCCGCATCAGCAACAACAATCCGCGCATTCCTGCTATGAACAAACTCACTATTGCATTACTGGCCATGTTAACGGCGTTGCCGAGCGTATCGCCAGCCGCAACTCCACCCAAGTTGGAGCAAGGGAAAGATTTCATTGAGACTCCTGCGCTTGGCAGCGGCTTGTTTCTACCCAACCTGTTTCAATCGGACATGGTGCTGCAGCGCGACAGGCCGATCCGGATTTGGGGCTGGGCGATGCCAGGCGAGACGGTGACGGTTGCTTTCGTCGGCCAGACGCAGACGGCAAAAGCCGCCGCAGACCGGTCGTGGAAAGTCACCTTTTCCGCCATGCTCGCCAATTGCACGCCCCAGGAAATGGTGGTCAAAGGCAGGGACAAGACCCTGACTCTGAAGAACATTCTCATCGGTGACGTCTGGGTG
>CAIQXC010000239.1 GCA_903875675.1 Akkermansiaceae bacterium | reverse complement strand
TTCGGCGTCCTTGGCGGTCTGCCCCCGGCTGTAGTCGTCGGAGTTCATCGGGCACCTCCTTTCGTGCCGCACCAGTGCTTCTCTGGTTTCGCTGGTGCAGTCTCCGGTCTCTTCCCGTCGCTGCACGGTGCAACTGGTGCAATATCTCTCTCTAAGAGAGAGATATTTGCACCAATTGCACCAGATGCAGTATTGGTTTTTGCAGCGCTGCAATATCTATTTTTGCACCAGTTCATAAGTCGTTGTTTTTGAGTTGTTTCCACCAAGTCCATGCGGTGCGTGGACTGCATTTAGTTTTTGCAGCGACCTCATCCACGTTCGCCTTCGTTAGAGAGCCTCCATGGGCGTCGATGACCGCCTTAAAAGCCACCTGATCGAAGGCGGATTTGCGGCCGGTCTTGTATCGGTTAGGGTTGGCCTCAGCGGCGGGTTCCGGCGACTCGCACTGCTCCCAGCAGATGCCGCCGTGCTGTGAATGGCGCACAAAGATCGTGTCGGTGACCGTGCCCACGGAATCACGCAAGCCGGCCCGTGTCCGGCGCTTGGTCATGCTGAGCTGGAACGTGGGCGGGTCGCCATCGGGTGTCTTGACGCGCACCAGCACGGCTGTTTCGCGTGCCCAGTTGGTGAGGGCGGAGCTGCCAAGGCCGCTGTAGGCGAGGTCACTGGCGGTCCAGTGGCTCGCCTCCTTCGGGTCTTTGGACGGCTTGCCGGTGTGGTGCAGCAGGCACCAGACGACGCCCGTGCGCAGGCTCACCGCGTTGAGGAGCTTGCAGCAGAAGTCACTGATGACCCGCTGCTCGGAAATCTCGTCGCCGATGTAATTGAGCAGCGGGTCGGCCCACACGAGGTCGGGCTTGTGGCGGTCCACCAGCGCGGCGGCGGCGTTCACGAAATCGGGGCCGGTGCGAGTGGTGTCGCGGTAGATGAAGATGCGTTCGTTGAGAATCGCCTCCTGTTCGGGAGTGATGCCCATTCCCTGGCGGACGCCCTGATACATCTCGGCCAGGTCGCCCACGTCGTTTTCCGCCTGGATGAGCAACGAACGCAGCGGTGCAACCGGGGTGATGTTAAACGCCGGCAGGCCCAGCGCCCACAGGATCATGAGTTGCATGCACAGCGACGACTTGCCGATGCCCGACTGGCCGACAACCACCAGCGAGCCGCCACGACACAGCCAGCGTTTGCCGAGAATATTGTTAGGATCGTGGGATGTGTCATAAACCGCCAGTTGGGAGATAGGCATCAACGCCCCCTCGTCGGGCGTGGCTTGCTTGGTTTCCCAGGCGGTCCATGATTCTGCACCAAATTGCAGCGCGAGCAGGCGTTGGCGGCGGACATCTCCGTCCACGGTGCGCCTGCCATCCGGGCAGCGTGACAGTCTGCTAGGGTTGCGGTTCTGCTTGTCGAGGTTCAGACCTGCAAACCAGTCCCAGATGATGGCGACGCGCCGCTTGTATTCCTTTTCATCCGGGGCATCGACCCGCACCCATGCGTGCAGGCTCTTGTTGCCGGAATCTATCAGCGCGGAAACCGGCATGCCGCTGGCCATGATCGCATGGTATTGCTCTTCCTTCGGGATCGGCTCGCCGGCCTGGTCGCGGTCGAATTCAACGAGCACATGCCGGAATGCGGTCACATCCTCGTTGGTAGCGCCATCCTTGCGCATCGGGTTGATGCGCAGGAACAACCCGAGCTTGGTGCCGAACACCCGCTCGATGCCGCCCTTGGCCTGAACCCTGGCTTTCCACACCGCCGCCGTGAGCGTCACCCCCCGGCGCGGAGCAATTTCGCCCTCGTCGGATTCTCCGGCCGGCGCGATGGCGACATATTCATCCGGTTTGTAACATGCGTCGATCAGCCTGACAAACCCGTCATCCATCGGCTCAGGCACGGCCATTGCAGGCCGCTCCTGCGGGACGGTGGCGGGTGTGACAGGCGAGGGCCGTCGCGGAGGAGCGGCAGGAGCCTGCCGTCGCAGAGGAGCGGCAGGCGCGGGACTTGCCGCCGCCGCGCCCACCGGTTCTCTGGACGTCCCGGCGTAGGCCGAGTGGATCGTGTGACGCGCCTCCGTCTCGGTCAACCCGTCGGTCATGGCGCGGGCAAGCAACTGCTCTTCCGCGTCTTCAAGCGGGTGCCCGGCGTCCCTGAACTGGCAGGTGGCGTCAAAGAGTTCGGCATTCCTGCTGCCCTCGGCGGCACCGTGCTGGAGGTAGTCAAGGGTGCGGCGGGGCAACGATGGCCCGGTTGACCGGTAACGTGGCATGGATAGTTTCAGTTAGGTCCGGCGGGGCTGCCGAATTTGATGGCAAGGAACGCCTGGGCCTCCTTGGAAGTGGCCATCTCAGGGCGCGGGTGATCGTATTTGCGCAACAGGCGGACCTGCTTCGGTGTGGCCAACTCCAGTTTCCGGCGCGTGATGAGCCGGTCCAACAGGAACGAGGCATGTCCTTTTGTCAGGATCGCGTTCCCGTCGATGCCGAATCTCACGAGACAATCGAGCTGCTTTGCGGTGGGTGACTCGCCCTGCCACTGCATGACCGGAATGAACTCGGCCAAATGCGCGTCGTTGAGCGTGACGGCCAACTCCAACGGATCGAGCACGCTGCCTTGGCGGCGGCGATTTTGGCGCAGGCGATCCGTTAGTTTTCGTGTCCGGTCGGCGTCCACCGCTTCGCGTGCCTCTTCCATGTCGCCGTCGTCACCGATTTTTTCGGTCAGGGCACGAGCGTCATCCTCGTCTTCGGCGATCAGGTGGGCCGGCTTGACCAAACTGTGTTCGCCCGACTGCCACAGGAAATCGAGCACCAGCAAATGGTCCTTGCCAGGACAGATCCGCGTCCCGCGACCGATGATCTGAGAATACAGCGCCCGCACTTTTGTGGGCCGCAGACACACGACACAGTCAATGCTGGGTTCGTCATAGCCCTCGGTCAGCAACATGGCGTTGGTCAGGATTCGCGTCTCATCACGCCTGAAGCGGTCCAGGATGGCTTGCCGGTCGGTGCTTTGCCCGTCCACATGCTCCGCCTTCAGGCCGCGCTCGCGGCAGAGTTCGGCGAAGCGCTTGGAAACCGAAATGAGCGGCAGAAACACGAGGGTTTTGCGGTGCCGGTGTTCGACCATCACGTCGGCGATGCGCCCGAGATACGGCTCCAGCGCGTGCCCCAGGTCATCGGCGTTGAAATCGCCCGCCCTGGTCCTGACGGAATCAAGATTCATGCCAAGCGGCACGGTCTTGACCTTGATCGGCGCGAGCCAACCTTGTTGGATGAGGTCCAGCAATGTCACCTCGCACGCGATGTTCTGATAGTAACGGCCCAGGTTCTTTTTGTCTCCCCTGTCAGGGGTCGCACTAACACCCAACACTTTTGCATGGTCATGGAAATGACGGAGCGTGTTGAGATAACTATCAGCCAGCGAATGATGCGCTTCATCCACGACCACGAGTCCGAAATGGTCCCGTGGTCAGCGGTTGCGCCGAGTCTCGCGCATGAGCGTCTGCACCGAGGCGACTACCACCGGGGCATCGAGCGAGGCGCGATCATCGCCCATCTCGACCTGCGCCTCAATCCCTGTCGCCGCTTCCAGCTTGTCCACTGCCTGGGAGATGAGTTCCTCACGGTGGGCAATAATCAAGGTGTGCTGCGGTTGGAAATCCTGCGCCATCCGGCTGAACAAAATAGTTTTTCCACTACCTGTTGGAAGCACCCCGAGTTGGCGGTCGAAGTTTGAGAATCCCGTGTGGATGTCCTGCCTTGCCTTCATCTGATAGGCCCGCAGGCCCATCCGGTTAGAATGGGATGTTGTCATCTTCGTCGGCTTGGGGTTGGGGTTGGGCGGCGGGTTTCGCGGCCGGGGTGGACTTCGCGGGCATGTGACCCGCCTTCGGGGCAAGCCAGGCGGCGACCTTGTTGCGCTTCTTGCCCTTGTATTCCTCGACGATGAGGCGGACGGTGCCGGTGCGACCGATCAGATCGTCTGCTATGATCTCGACTTCATCTTCCGGCGTGACCACCTCGCCGGTGGCGGCGCGGAAGCTGTCGATTTTCCAGTATGCGTTAGGGATGAAGACCAGGAAATCGTAGAGGTATGACCCTGCTGATGTCTTGAGCTTGAGTTCGATCATCTCGTGGCCGGTCTTGGAAACCGTCTCGTTGGCGTCGATGACTTCGACCGGATAGTCGCCAGGATCGACAAAGTCGGGGCGTTCGGTCGGGGTGGATGCGGTATATGATGGCATAATGTTAGTATGGTTTGGAGTTGGTTGGTTTGAGATAGATGGTTGGAGTTATGGCTTAACTGACGGCTTGTCGCCGTGACCGGGCCTGGGGAGCTTGATATGGGCTTTCGGCTGGCAGGCATGACGGGCCAGCACGGCACGCGCTGCGTTTTCGGCATCCGCAAGGGCAACGGACGGAACACGCCTCCTGCCCGTCATCCATTCGGCGGCAACGCGCAGGTAGTGCGCCTTGGCTGCCGCCTTTTTGATGATTGGTCTAACCACTGCGGCGGAGTTCATGGCTTGGCCGTCGCTTTGGGTTTGGATTGCTTGAGATAGGTGGACGGGGCGGCATGCTTCACCGATTCTTCGGGGAATGGTGCCTCACCGGGCATCCGCTGGCCCCACAGGTCGCGGAACTTGGCGGCTGACAGATTGCCATAGG
>CAIQXC010000238.1 GCA_903875675.1 Akkermansiaceae bacterium | reverse complement strand
TCCCTAACACGGTGTCACGCTTCCTGCTTGCAATGGGAACTGGTTCTGGCACTCTGTGTCAGCGCTGGTTCCGTGTGCGCGCTTTCCTGAGGAGCCCGGTGCGGTAATTCCGCACGCCGGGATCTGCGAGGGGGGCACCGGGAAACCGGTGTCCCTACCTCAATCTCACTTTCTGCGCAACTTCCTGACCATGCTCACCAGCGAGAGGATGCCGACTAACAGGCCCACGAGAAGCGACACAATCCGCAGGTGCCATTCGATCTGCTCCTGATAGGACGTGATGACGCCCAGCAAGGGCGATGCCGTGCCGACGATGGCTTTGAACACGTAGTCAATGTCGATGTCGATGGGAGTGCGCACGGTTCGCGGGGGAGATTATTCCTGACAGGTTTTCAGCATTTCCATCACGTTCGCCTCTGTCAACGTGGTCGCGGCGGCGAACGCCGGGATGGACGAGACGAGCAGCGGGTCGGTAGTCAGCAGGATTTGCGAGTCGTCCCAGTCCTTCTGACGGGTGGGATTGGCGGAGAGGAAAGTGTCGAGCATGGATTCAAGGCCCATTTCGCGGAGCTTGCGGCGAACGGCGAGCTTGCTGACGGCAAATGGGACTTCCTCGACGAGGACGGGGTAGGTTCCCTGGTAGACGTCGATCATCTTCCCATAGGCACTCTCGAACACATCCCGCTGGTCGGTGTCGAGTTCAGGAAGGTCCTCGGGATCTTCCTCCGGGACAGTCGGGACCGGAACGCCAATGGCAGCGCTGAGCACCGGGATCTGATCTTCGAGGCGGAACCACTGCGTCACGGCTTTCAGGTCGGCAGCCAGGGGCATTACGTCGAACGGAGTGCCGGCCGCCGCGAGCGCATCGGCAACGCTCATGCCACGGGCGGCACAGGCGAGGCGGAACGCATGAATCGGGTCGCGCATCAGGCCATAGACAGTCTCGCCTTCCTCAATTTCGCCACGCGGACACAGGATGTGCCACGGTTGGTCGGTCAGACCTTCCGGCAGTGCGGCCCGCGGAGCGTCGGGGTAGTAGGTTTCAATGATGGCACGGCAGATCGCCAGTCCAACAGTGCTCGGACTCAGGACTAACGCTTTTTGGTTGGGCAGTTTGATAATCATAAGTTAGACGCTTCCACCTGGGGTTTCGCTCCATCCCTTGCCGGTCGCGATGCTCACGTTTCTGGACGCTTCGCCGGGGTTTCCGTCCATCTGAATCGTGGGGTTCAGGGCGGTGGAACCGAGGGCAGTGAAGATCGAATTGATGCAGGCCGTGGTCAGGCTGTTATAGCGCAGGTCGAGATAGGAATATGAGTTCTGCATCACCGTGCCGGTCTTGACGGTAAGTCCGGTCGTCAGCATCGCGTTGTAGCTCACGGTCATTGAATACATTCCAGTCGCGAGTCCGGTCAGATTTAGGGTCGAAACCGAGCCGCACTGATAAAGCGAGAAGTACGTGCAAGCGGGTTGGGAGCCGACGGTCAGGGTGATGAGAGCACTGCAATAGCTGATGAGGCAACTGTTGTTGCCAGGAGGAACGGTGAGGGACGACAGGTTCGTGCAACTGTTGAGGGTGAGGTTCGTTACGTTGGCGCTGCCAAAGTTGATGGAACTGAACCCGCCGACGATTTGAAGATTCACGGAGTAGGTGCCGGACGAAGGCATGACAAGAGTGCCAATGAGCGACATGTTGTTAAACGCAATCGTGCCGGTGATTGTGACTCCGGTGAAACTGACGCTGGTGAACATCACATATCCCCAATTGAGATAACCTATCGTCTTGCCGGTCAGAACCGGCGCGAACGACAACAAAGAACAGTTCTGGAGCGTGAATGTGCTCGTGATCGACGTCAGCGAGGAAATGTTCAGCGTGGTGAGCGCGGATAGGTATTGGAGATTGAGGTTCTGCACGGTCGTCAGAGTCCCCATGTTCAACGACGTCTGGGCCGTGTTGTTGAGGCACTCGACAACGGTTGCGCTGGTCAGTCCGGTAAGATCCACGCCGGTCATGAGTTTTTGATACTGGATGCTCAACGTGCCGTTGCTGGTCAGGCCGGGGAACGCCAGCGTGCCGGTGGCTCCGGTGTTGTTGAGCGTCAGATACGTCAGCGACGTTCGGGCAGGCGGGGTGAAGACATACTTCGGGCAGTTTGTGACATAGATGTTGGCAAGCGCGGTGCAGGCCGACATGTCAATCTCGGTCAGATTGGGGCACTCCTCAACGGTGAAGTTGCTGACTGCCGTGAACGCCCGCAAATCGAGACGCTTCCCGCGGAACCGTTTGATCGTCAGTGACGTCAAGAGCGGCAGCGTGGCCGGCAGTCGCAGATCCACCAGGGCGGGCGACTCAAGGGTCAACGTCACGAGCTTGGTGCATTTTCTCAGGTCGAGTGTTTGATACGTCCCGCCAGTCAGCGTCAGGCTGGTGAGTTCGCTCAGATTCGACACGTCGGCACCGCAAAGGCCGGAAATGCTGATCAGGGTGATGTCGCCGTTGTAGGTGATGCCGTCGCAACTGTTGCTGCTCGAATCGCACGGATAGATGGCAAACCCCTTCGGCAGGCGCCCGTTGTAGGGCGAGGCAATGGCAGTGCCGAAACTCGGCGTAATGGTCGTGCCAGCGGCACCGCCCGACGTCGGGGACTTCGCCCCAAACACGCCGTCCCAGCGCATCGCCTTGGCGTAGCCGGTGGATGTTTTGAGGCTCAAGCTCGGGGATGCCGCGCCGCAGAACATCCCGTGGAACGCCTTCTCCCAAACGGCGGTCGAGTAGGTGAAGGGCGTTGGATCGAGAACGACGGGGTCTAGTGTCGGCTCGTCGCCAAAGTTGGCGTTCGCCAAAAGCAACTCGGCGGGGGTGAGCGGGCGGCTCGTGTCGATGCGCGGGGACCTGGCGGAAAGCCATGCCTCGGGGGTTGGGTTCGACAGGGGCGTGCCTTCGGTTCCCCGGTTCACGTCATTCTCAATGACGATCTCGAAGGTGCGCGTGCTGGCCGGTTCGCCTGCTCCATCGACCCAAGTGATTTCCGCCATGGCGGTGAGGGTGGCAAGCTCGGTCGATCCGCCGACGCCAAGGGCCGTGTTCAACGCCGTTGTGTTGAAACTCGGGTTGCAGACATAGACGGGGGCAACGGCACCGTCGGCGGGCATCGTCCAGGCGGTTTCATGCACCAGGTAGCCACCTGCATAATCGGCCGCGGCCTTGATCCCGAATTGCATCGCGAGCGTTGCACGGTCGCCAATCAGAGAATAGACGCTGGCCGCGCTCGACAGGAAGGCAACTTCCAGGGTGGCGGCATCCCCGCGCTTGAACCGCAACGACGTGACGGGACTGCGGAATCCGGGGGCTTCAATCAGTTGCAGGGTTTCGAGGTCAACGTAGAGCTTCACGGTGCGGGCGCGGGTGTCAACGGATCGTCGAATTTGCAGGGGTGCAAGAAGCGGCCGGGGTGCGGGACTGGCGGGGTGCGCGTCGTGTGGCCGGGGTTGAACAGAATCGTCCCGCAGTGGTAAAGCGGCTCGTGATCCCGCCGATTGATCCGCGCAATGGTGCCGCTGCGGTGGGCGATCACGCTGGGCGCCACGATCTCCGTGAACGCTTCGCGGGTCTCGGCGGCGGTTTCCTCCCACCAGTCGAGGGCGCGGGCTGACACCCGCCACAGTGCCCCGAGGCAATACCACTCGCCCCAGGGCGGCGTGGTGGGGTGAGTGAACCAACCTATGCCGGGACGCTCGGTGGCGTGGTACAGGCGCGTCCAGAGGCCGTCGTGGGGCATGTCGGCGGTCGTGTCGATCAGGCGAAGCCAGGTGAGCGGCGAGGCTGAAACGTCGCCCTCGAAGCACCAGTAATGATCGGCCTTGATCCCATACCGGCGCACGGCGTCGAGGTAGTGGAGGTGGTTTCGATACCAATGCTTCCAGTGAAGCGGCTGGTCGCCTGCGGGCAGCCACCCGGCCGGCAGATCGACGGTCGCGGCTCCCTCCTGGGGCTGGTCGGCCGGTGAAATCCGCAGGAACTCGATTCCCGCCGTCTTCATCGTCGCCCCGACCATTCCCGCCCGATTGGGGTAGCCGGCGGCGTCGGACATGATGACGGCGATTTTCATCAGGCGTTGTTGCTGGAATTGTTGGAGTGGCCGTCGCACCCGCACAACATATACAGGTGGCCGGTGGACGTAATCAGCCCGTCGTTCCACTCGATTTTGAAGACATCGTTGTTGTCGCAATCCCGCCAAGTGCGCGAGCCGGTCTTGCCGTTGCCAATCACACGGGCGGTCTCGTTGTCCTTGACGACCCGGATCTGCTCGGTCGTGTAAGCGTCGGGCATATCGGAGATATAGGAGCCGCGGCCGTCCACGCGTCGGAACTTGTAGATGTTCACGCTTTCCTCGTGTTCCTTGTAGATCTCGACCCCGTAGCCGACGTTCTCACCAGTCCAAAGTTGCGCCCAGTGCTCGATGTCGCTCTGCTGATAGACTCTCACCCGTGGTGACGAACCGTCCAACTCCAGCTTGAGGAGCTTCACATAGCAGTCGCCTTCCCCGCCCGAGCCTGCCGGGTCCCTCGGATAGTAGTGGACGCCGTCCTTGTCGCTGGAATCGACGATGATCTCCGGCGTCCCGGTGAGAGCCCCGGTTGCGTCAGTCTGATACCGGCACCAGAGGATGTCATCGACCGACATGGAAATCTCCGGCTTCGGGATTGAGTCGAGCGCCTTGCCGTCGTACCCGGGCATGTGGAATTTGACCGCCGGGTGGTCGCCGGTCATGGGCTGGCGTTCGATCACCCAGCCTTCCTTGATAGTGACCTTGTAGTTGCCGATCTTGTTGAGTTCCTCCGCTTCCACCGGCCGGTTGCGCACCCAGCTTTCGCGCCACGTCACGCGGGGCGAGTAACAACTCGTCTGGCCGCGGTCGATCTTGGCAAGCGCCTCGATGCCGCGGACGCTCGTCACCTTGTCGCGGAGCTTGTTGCCCTGGTCGTCCTTGTCCTTGCCCGATTGGATGAGCTGGATCGCCTCGCGTTCGCCCTGGGGGAGATCCTTGTAGCGGAGGTGGCTGAGCAGCGGTTCCTCCGATAGAGACAGTCCCATCGTGTAAACCGCGTTGGCCTTCTCGTTTTCCTTCTCCTCGGCCCCGGCGTATTGACAGGTGATTTCCGCCAGGTCGCCCTCGGTGAAGTTCACCGTGACCTGCGAAACCGAGATGAAGCCGATCTCCGGATGAGACGTGCCCGGACGCGGCATCAGGGCGACAGCCGACGTTCGGTGGCACAGGAATATCTGGGTGGCGGTCCACTTTCCCTCCTTGTCGATCTGGACGGTGTAACCGGGTTGCGGATAGAGTCGGCCGGGTTCGATTGATACGTGCGTTGCCATCTTGGCCCGGACACCGCGTCAACCGAATGCCGCCTGTGGCTTGCCGCCGAGCTTGTCGAGCTTTCCGCTCATGCCCTTGAGCAGGTTGTTGGTTTCGCCTGTCAGCCGGTTGTTCTCGCGCTGGGCGTCGAGCGTGCCGGTCGAGTAGCCACCACCGCCAACCTTGCCTAACGAGGTGACGATGGGATCAAGGCGGCCGGTTTGTTGGGGAATGGTCTGGCCCGTGTCCGTCTTGCTCGCGGCATTGGCCGCCTGCTTCACATCCTCGGGCTTGGGCATCGAATCCTGGATCGACTGCACGACCTTGCCCATGTTGTCCCGCAGCCCTGCGGTGTCGATGGTGTCGGTGAAACCAAACTCGACGGCCTTGCGGGCGGCTTTGTCGGCACTCTTCCCGACACCCGCCCCGCCTGATTCCATGAGTCGGTTGTTCTCTTTCTGCAAGTCCTTGTAACTCACCCCGAACAATGAACCGGCATCGTCCTTGTTGGACTTGAGGATGTCCTTGAAACTGGTGTTCACGTCCTGAGCTTCAAAGCCCATCAGCTTTGACATGCCGGGGATGCTGGCCAGCCCCTTCAACAGATGGGCGACGCACCATTCGATGCCCGCTTTCAGATAGGTGATGGGCATTTCAAACGCGTTCAGGATGGAAAGCCCGTAACTTGCAGCCAGACCTAGCAACAATGTCCCTAACCCCTTCCACATCGACCCGTCCGTGATGAAGTAGAACAGAAAGGACACGGCGGCGCGGAAGCCGTTGATGAGCGAGTTGATAGCCACCGCAAACCCGAGCTTCAGGGAGCCCGACACGAGGTCGAGAATCTGCCCGCTCTTTAACGCGGTGATGACGAACAGGATTGCGTCCTTGATCCGCTTGCCCGCTTCCGCCGCCATGGGATCGAGCGTGGTGACCAGCCCGATGGCCTCGGCTACGAGCGGGCGGATCGCGTCGTTGATCGGTGTCCCGATGGCAAGGAACACCTCGTTGAAGCCGTCCTTGAGCGTGGAGAACAGGCCCGAGGCCGTTTTGCTCTGCGCCTCCATGCTCTGGTAGAAAAGGTGTCCCTTGCTCGTCATGCTGACGAACGCCTTCTCGATCTGCGGGAATCCAACCTGGCCGGACTCTACCAGCTTCCTCACCTGCGATTCGTTGACGCCGAACTGCTTTGCCAGCTCCCCGATGACCGGGATGCCTCGGCCTGTTAGCTGGTTGATGTCCTCGGCGAAAAGCCGCCCCTGGACCCGCGCCTTGCCGTAGATTTCGGCGATTTCACCGATGGGTGCCTGCACGCCCGCCGACACGTCGCCGATGCGCCGCAGGGTTTCGGGCACGGTGTCGGCGGATTCACCGAAGGCGATCAACTTGCGGCCGGCATCCGCCAGTTCGGGAAACTCGAAGGGTGTCTCGGCACCGAGCGTGCGGAGCTTGGCGAGCGTCTGTTCCGCCTTGGCCGCGTCACCTATCAGGGTGGTGAACGCAACTTTCGTCTGCTCGAAATTGGCTGCCGAAGTGACCGCCTTCACGCCGACACCCATTGCGGCCGCACCACCCGCCAATGCAGCACCGATGCCCACCTTGAGTGCTATGCCGCTGGCGGAGAACCCCGCACTGAGCGCGGCAGATCCCCCCTTGCCAAGCCCGGCCAGCCCCGCGCCCGTGATCCGGCCCATGCGGCGGGCGGATGCGGAGACAAGCTCAGTGGCACCGGCCAGCGCCCGCTTCAAGGCGGAGAGGTCGGCTCCAAGGGTGACGGTCAGGGCGCTCATGCGCCGGGGATGGAGTCAACCGCAACGTCAAGGTGTGGCACGCGACGTTGTAGGCGCGGTTGATGAGTCAGAGGGCGGCTCAAGGGCATTGCCACCACCGCCTTGTTCGGTGTTACTAAATCGCTGCTCCCGGTACCAGCGAATTGCAAGTGGTAGCGCAACACTGACTAAAGCAGTGGTGCAGGAAATGATTGTTGTAAGAGAAATAAGTTGAACTGGCTCCCAACCTGGCATGCTGCCGTCGGATTCGTGATAAAAGTCAAAAGGTCGCGCGGTCTGGAATCGCCACGAAGCAATCACACCGGCTATGCATGCCGCAAATCCATAGATAAACAGGTGAATGCGCGCTCTTGGCAAGAACCATGCCTGCCAGATCCCAAAGGCTAGAACAATTGGCCACAGATATAGAATGACAACACCTCCGATGACCAATGCAACGATTGGAATTGGGCGAATCATACCAACGGATAGACAGGCAAGAACGGCTCCAATGGACGGAGCAACGATAGCCAGTACGAAACTGCGACCGATGAAACCCCAGCCTTGTTGTCTGAAATGATGATTCATATTAATTTTGACCCAACGTCAAAGAGCACGCCCCGCCACTCGCAGGGGTGAGCGTCGAGACGGGGGTGGAGGTTCATAATACGGGTGATGTTGACGACAAGGCGGCTAGTGGCGGTTGCTGTGGCTCGTCTTGTTCGGCGATTCTTGTCCACGCCCCAGCCCCTTGGAAACGGAGGCGTAGGGTAGCAGAGCTAGAAGACCCAGGCCCGCTAACCATCCGAATGCGGAATCGCCCCCACGTCGCATTAGACCTTTCACTACACTGTCCGGGTCCGGTTCGGAATGAACTTGGCCATACGGCTTTAAATCTGCTCCCTGAAGCATTCGAGCTGCCTGCATCGAGTCGAGGAATGCCAAGGCAATCTGATAGCAGCAGATGACGATCAGCATTACTCGAACAAGATTCCATGCGATTGGTGCGAGTTTCATTTTCTGCCGAACGTCTAGGCCATCCACGGCGGGGAGGAAAGCCCGAATTCAAAGATGGACGTTGCCCGCCGTTGGATGAGCTGGCTTGTTCGGCGTCAATGTGCTGGGACAATGCTCACCGCTCGACCAATGCTGCAACCCGGTCCTTGTAGGCTGGATCCATCGCCTCGGAATTCTCGGTGTAGTAGGCAACCGCCTTTGCGAGTGCAAGATTGCGCATCTCACTGACAGGAGTGTCCGACCATGGAGAGAACTCCAGTAGCACCTTACCACTTTTCGAATTACACATTTCAAGGATCGCCACATGGGATCCTGCCCGTTGGCGCAAATAGAGATCAAGACCAGTGCGATCCCCCTCCGCAATCTTACTCTGAACTGTTGAGATAAAAAGCAGGCCTTCGGAGTGAGCAAGACGGTGTGCCTCCCTTGCTCCCGTGATGAGTCCTGCCACAAATGCCACGCAGACCGTGATGAGGGTTGCGCTTACGATTACTACGATCTTGGTCGTTTTCATTTTGTTTCTAGGTTTTGGTCGAACGTCAAAGAGCACGCAACCCTATCAGCGGGGGCGCACGTCGATCACGGGGTTGAGGTTGGAATTATGGAGGAGCATGTAAACAGGGCGGCTGATAGGGGTTGCTGTGTCTCGTCTTGTTCGGTGCTCTTCATCCGCAGTGTCCGATGATGCCAAATCCTTTGATACTCGCATACTCAAGGGCAAGCCTCCACTGCTCAATCCAATCCTTCGTGTCGCTCGAAAGGCTTGGAACCTCCTCGGCGACCGCCCGCTGGAATGATGGAAGCAGAGACTCGATTCGACTCGGCGAGATCGAAATAAAATAACATCCTTCAGTAAGCGGGGAAATCCCAAGCTCGTCCAACGCCTCGCCGGACGAAATAACAGTCGCAACTTCCTTCAGCTCGGGACGATCAGGAATAGTGTCAATGGCCAATCTGATCTGCTCGGCAGCTTCAAAGTGCTGACTGGCGCTATCAGATGCCCAAACTCCCTCTGGAAGGTCTTTGGTGTAGATGTCGATGTCATCATTGCAGATCATCTCGTCAACGATCTGTTCTGCGGAAGTTCGCTTCAGAACTTCACTCCAATCAAAGCAAAAGGCGGATACTTGCATAATTTTCTTACCGAACGTCAAAGTCCTGCCGCCGGGTCAGGGGACTTTTTAGGGGTTGTAATTGTGGAGCTTCTGCCGGTCGGCAGCGACGATTTGTTGGGCATCTTCCATTGGTTTCCAGAATCGAATGCGATAAAAGGTGAGCTATGCCTACCGCTTGATAACAAGATAACTAAGGCAAAATAGACTAGCTTCCGAGTATTCTGAGGTGCTCCACCTGCCTTGGACGATGGCATTCCACTCTGGCGATACGAGGACTTCTACATCCCCTTCGACTTTATGGTCAAGGGTAACTATTGTTGATTGCAAGCTGTCGATATTCAGTATCTTCGAGAATACTTCGATCGCTACCTGGCGGAATTGAAAGGCAAGGTCCATTACCATATGTACGTCTGTATCCCGAACCAATGTCGAGCTGGTCTCGGGTAGCATTCCGGCAGTCACCTCGTATGAGCAATTCCTCCGAACTCCCCAAAGCCTGGCTCCTTGTTCCACTCCAGAAGTGTCAGGAAAGCTGGCTTCTCCAAAGATCGTCATCCCCAAGCTTGCTAGCGGGTTACAGGTCAGCAGGCTCTTCTTGATAATGTCGAGTGACTCTGGAGTAGATGTATCGGCCATAGATTGAGATGTGTCTTGTTAAGTTATATTCGCCCAACAGTTGAGTTAGTCCATGAAATAACACGCGCATAATGCGTGCGCGCCCGCGCGCGCGTGAGTTACGGCGCTCATTCTCCAGTCGCTCGCTTTCATGGGAAGTGAGTCTCGCTACCTTCAATCTGACCGTCAAGCAGGATTCCACGGCCCTGATCCGCCCTGTCCGTGGGAGCCACTCCTGCCGGGCGTTGTGGTCAGGACTCTGCCGAGACAGCCCACTGCTTGCGCAAAGCCTGAAGCTGCTCCCGCAGATTGGTCACACCCTCCCCCGATGCGCTCCAGTGCGTCCGTACGCCATTCCGCCGCAACAGGCAGTGCTGGTATTGGGCGAGACGTGCCAGCGGCATGAAGAGGATGCGTTCCTCGGGCCAGCCGGTTTCGGCGGCGACGGCAAACACCTGGGCTGCTAGGAAGCCGGGTTCGTCGCAGGGCGGGGCTTTTTTCCGCCAAGGTCCCCCATCGTCTCAACCTGTGCCGCTTCAAGCTCCCGGCTTTGTTCCTCCAACCGTTTGAACGCGGTCTGGAAGTCGCCGGGAGTTAGGCCGCCGCAGAAGATCAGGGCTGCCTCGCGAAATCCCTGGTCGTGGAATGACGCCCGCACCACC
>CAIQXC010000237.1 GCA_903875675.1 Akkermansiaceae bacterium | reverse complement strand
GCTCCGTTGTCGAAAGCGAGGTCGAATGCTGAGTTCTGATCCCCCGCCAGAAGGGTGAAAGCGCCCCTTAACCGGTTGGCCCTTTCCAACCCCTACCGGAAATTATCATTTCCACAGACCGGGCTATCAGTTCTAATCCGCTTGGAACAACCGCCACCAGCATGCCCGACTCCCTGTCCAATCTCTGCACTCCCAGGAAAAGCGTATTCGATGCCTCACGGCGAGACACGGTGTTGGACGTCTCCGACCTGCTCGACGGGAAAATTGACCCCAACGAGTTCTTTACGGAAAACTACCTGACCGACGGCCTGAAGCAGCTTCTGCGCCACGGCCTCCGACGCCTCGCGGGCCAGAGCGATCAGGGCGTGTTCGTGCTTAGCCAGAGCATGGGTGGCGGGAAAACCCACGGCATGCTCACCCTGGGTCTGCTCGCCATGCACCCGGATCACCGGAAACCAGTCATGGGAGACATCCACGAGACGGCCACCGACCCACGGGACGTGAGGGTCATCGGCTTCTCTGGACGAGAAAGTGACGCGCCGCACGGTGTTTGGGGAGCACTGGCCGAGCAGCTTGGCAAAAAGGACCTCTTCAAGGATTACTACAGCCCGCTCCAGGCCCCCGGCCAGAGTGCCTGGATCAATCTACTGCAAGGTCCGCCCACCCTCATCCTGCTGGACGAGCTGCCGCCCTACTTCGAAAACGCCAAGTCCAAGGCAATCGGGCATTCCGACCTTGCCCGTGTCACCACTACTGCCGTCTCGAACCTCCTCGTGGCCCTCAACAAGCCTGAGCTTGCCAACGTCTGTATCGTCATCTCCGATCTCAAGGCCACCTACCAGGGCGGCAGCGCATCGATCAACAGTGCCCTGCGCGACCTTGAGAACGAGACGCACCGGGGTGCCATGCAACTCACCCCTGTCGCTCTCAACAGCGACGACATCTTCCACATCCTGCGCAAGCGGCTCTTCGATAAGCTGCCGGAACAGAAACAAATCGATGCCATCGCAACCACATACGCCCAGAGCGTTAAGGACGCGCGTTCGATGGACCTCACCTCCGCCAACCCCGACGACTACCGGCGCGAACTCGCCGTTTCCTATCCGTTTCATTTTTCCCTGCGCGACCTTTATGCCCGCTTCCGCGAGAACCCCGGCTTCCAGCAGACCCGGGCACTCATCCGCTTGATGCGCGTGATCACCTCCCGCCTGTGGGAAACGGGCCGGGCCAAGGAGCAATCGCTGATCCACCCCTACGACGTCGATCTGAATCACTCCGAGACCCGCGCCGAACTCGAAGGCATCAATTCCCGCTTGGCTAACGCCGTGGCCCGCGACATTGCCAGCAGTGGCGCAAGCGTGGCGGAGCACCTCGACCGCGAACTCGGCGGCCGCGATTGCCAGGATGCCGCCTCCATCCTGTTGGTCTCATCCCTCGCCAACGTCTCCGGCGCGACCGTCGGCCTGGGCATGAATGACTCCGTCGCCTTCCTCTGCAAGCCAGGGCGGGACATTTCCCGCCTGCGCAAGGATGTGCTCGGCGTCTTTTCCACTCGCGCATGGTATCTCCACACCGACCGCGAGGGCCGGATGTTCTTCAAGGACGTTCAAAACGTCGTCGCCAAGCTGAAATCCACCGCCGAGGGATACACCCGTGAGATCCAGCTCAAGGAACTCCAAAGCTTCCTTGAAACCATCTTCACGCCCACCCAGCACCGGGATTGCTATCAATCCGTCGTCGCCCTGATGCCAGCGGACGAACTCAAGTTGGACAAGGACCGCATTCTCCTCGTGGTCGCCGAACCCGCCCCCGGCGGCGGGCTAGGCGATTCGCTCAAGGCTTTCTGGGACGATGCCACCTATAAAAATCGTGTCCTGTTTCTCACCGGCGAGCGCGAGGTGATCGACCGTCTGCTGGAACGCTCTGCTGAACTCAAAGCCATCCGGGGCATCATCGAGGAGTATGAACGTGACAAGACCCCAGACAACGATCCGCAGCTTGTCGGAGCCCGAGAACTGCGCGACAAGATCCTCCTCCAGCTCCTCAGCGCGGCCAAGGAAGGTTTTGACTGCCTCTTTTACCCCTCGAAGGACGGGCTCGCGAAAGCCGATTTCCTGATGAACTATCAGGGTAACAATTACAACGGCGAAGGTCAGGTCCGCGATGCCCTCAAGGGCAAACAGAAATTCACCGAGGATATCGATTCGGACACCTTCAGGAAAAAATGCGAGCAGCGCCTGTTCACCCAGCAGGTGATGGACTTTGCCGAAGTGAAACGCCGCTCCGCCACCAACCCCCAGTGGCAGTGGCACATCCCGTCCGCTTTGGATTCCCTGAAATCGAAAATGCTCCTCGAAGACGCGTGGCGCGAAAACAGCGGACTCGTGGACAAGGGGCCGTTTGAGCCTCCAATCACTTCTGTTCGGCCGCAAGAACTCAAGCGCGATGACACCACCGGCGAGACCATGCTCCGCCTGGTGCCTGTGCATGCCGACAAGGTGCATTACGAAATCGGCGGCCCCGCCACCACTGGCAGCGCCTTGGTTCAGGATCTCCAGAAATTCACCACCACGGACCTGCGTCTCAGTTTCCTTGCCGTGGACTCCACCAGCCAGCACCAAACCGGTCAGCCTACAACATGGCAGAACCGCATCAGTCTCAAGAGTCGCTTTTTCCAACAAGGAAGCCAGCGCATGTGCGAATTGCTCGCCGCGCCAGCCGTGCCGATTCTGTACACCACCGACGGCTCCACGCCTGGCAGCGCCAGAGGCGTTTATGCCGATCCCTTCCCTGTGCCGGATGGAACCATCTGCGTGCTCGCCGTTGGCGAAAAGGATGGCATTCGCTCGGAAATGCTCCGGGCCGACGTGCCCAGGGACAACCAACCGGTCGCTATCGATCCCACCAAGCCCTACAACTGGAAGCGTTCGCATTCGTTCGACACCACCAAGGAAAGCTACGAGTTTCTCGCCAAGCTTGAAAAATCCGCTGCGAAAATCCTTGGCCCGCGTGTTATGGTTGGCGCGTCCCCGTGGGCGGAATTCAACACCGATCCCTCCATGGCCGTGGATCGTGCCGCGCTGGAAAAAATCCTCCATCCGCTCCGCGAACTCGTCGGGGCAGGCGAGGTCCAACTTTCCGGCGACGGTCTTTTCTTTGCTTCCGGTCAGGATCTGCTTGATTGGGTGGCCGACCACCGAACCGAGCTGAAGGAGCACGAGGTTTCCCAAGTCGTCACAAGGAAAGGTCTCGATGACTGATTATCACAAAACCGCAGCGAAGAAAAAGGCCAAGGCCGCCCCGGCACAGCCGAAGCCCGATGGCTTTGGCTTCCAGCCCGAGCGCTCGCAGCACCACTTCATGGTCACCCTGCCAGTGGGCAAGGATGAGAACGTCTTTCTTTCCGAGCATTTCCACTACGACGACGCCGAAGCCCGCCGCGAACTTAACCTGGCCCTTGGCAAGGAGGACGACAAGCTCCGCTGCGTCCTGCCCCTCGCCAAGTGGGAAGCCGTCGCGGAGGCGATCAAGTCAGAGTTCAACGAGCGGCTCAAATCGCTTGGCCTCGCCGCCGGGCGCTGGGGCAAGCGCCAAACACCCGTCTCCCGCCTCCTCGGCAAGGAAATGCTCCTGCTCGCCTGGGCCATCGAGGATGCTGACCCCGCCCTCATTCCCATCGCCATCGCCAACTGGCGCGGCCTCGCCCCAGAAGAGCGCTGGTGGCTCTTTACCATGACCAATGCCGCCACCGGCCACGCCCTCCACGGCAAGGGCCGCGGCTGGCGCAAAGCCGTTCGCTTCGCCCTCACCGAAAACCCCGCAGCCGACGCCAAGCCGGTCCAACGCGAGGACTTCTTCACCCTGGTGCAGGAGCAGGAACCGAGGAAGATTTAGGGAATCACCCATGTTCACCCCGTGAACATTCCCTCTCTAGCCTGTTCAAATTCGGTTGACTTTTGAACATGCGTGCACTTTCCTGTTCACGCCGTGCACAGGATCAACCGCGAAAAACCCTACAACGACCTCCCACTTCTGCCACCTGCTGCCGATCTGGAAACCGTGGCCGTGCTCAAGGCGGTGACTCGTGCGAGTCGCGCTTTGGCCGAACTGAAAGGGCGTACCTACACCCTCCCGAATCCGGCGATCCTACTCAACACCATCGCTCTTCAGGAAGCCCGTGCCAGCTCGGAAATCGAGAATCTCTTCACCACCAATGACGAGCTCTACCGCGGTCTTTCTTCCGACGACGCCGACGTTTCCCCCCCCACCAAGGAGGTTCTGCATTACAACGAGGCGCTCTGGCTTGGGGCCAGGTCACTCGACGAGCGCCCGGTATTTTCCACCAATCTCTTCGTTGAAATCGTCCGCGCCATCAAGCGCAACAACGCCGGCATCCGCGCTCAGGTCGGTACGCGTATCCAGAACCCGGATACCCGGGAAATTGTTTACACCCCACCCGAAGGCGAGGATGTCATCCGCGAAAAACTCGCCAACCTCGAAGCCTTCTGCAACGACGCTGACGACGGCCTAGACCCCCTCGTCAAAATGGCTGTGCTCCACTATCAGTTCGAGGCCATCCACCCGTTTTACGACGGGAATGGCCGCGCCGGGCGCATTCTCCTCATCCTTTTCCTCCGTTTCGCCGGCTTGCTCGATCAGCCCGTGCTTTTCCTGAGCCGCTACATCATCAGTCGCAAAGGCGAATACTACCGCCTCTTGCGTGAGGTCACCGAGAATCAGTCTTGGCAGCCCTGGCTGCTCTATCTGCTCGAAGCCGTGCGCCAGACCGCCGAGCAAACCTCCCAACGCATCCAGGACATTCAAGCCCTTCTCGACACCATGATTGCGGAAGGCAAGGAAAAATTCTCCGGCCGCGCCGCGTCCAAGGAACTTATCGAACTCCTCTTCCAACGCCCCTACGTCAAAATCCGCTTCGTCGAAGAAGCCGGCATCGCCAAACGCGTCACTGCCTCGCGCTACCTCCACGAACTCGCCGAAAAAGGTTTCGTCACCCCCATGAAGGTCGGTGCCGAGATGCTCTTCATCAATCATCGCCTGATCGATCTCCTCGGCCGCTGATCCTTTCCATGACACACGAAGTCCAGCTGCGCGAAGAATTCGGCCCCCGCCTCAGCGACGGGTCCCTCGCCTATGGCTTTCGGGTCTCGAAAATCGACCCCTACCTGAGCCTGCCGAATTGTGATCAGGTTGTCTTGGATTTCACCGGTGTCCGCATCGCCAACAGTTCATTTGTGAACGCGCTGGTCAGCGGCCTATTTGAGCAACACGGCTCCGATGCCTTGGCTAAACTCGTTTTCAGCGGCTGCCTGCCAACGGTCCGCGTACTCGTCGAGGCCGCCATCGAACTCGGCATGAGCAAACACGCGGAACGGGTTTAAGCCAGCATCGCTGTGCATTTTCGCTTTGGCGCGGGGAGGATTTTTGGAAAATCTAAGCCTAAGGTGGAAGGATGGGAGGTTCTAATGGGCTTATTGTAGTGATTTTTCCGACCCAGTTATGGCAGATGGGAATAATTTTAAGAATAATTGCCATTTACAATTGACGAGTCGGCCATTTGGTCGCCAACATCTCCGCATGACTGAGGCCCAATTCCTATCGTCTTGTCCTGTCGAGATTCTCCTCAACTGCCGCGATGCTGTTCAAAGGGGGTTTTCTGACTATGCTGCCCGCTATAGTCACGTTGCCGACATTCATGACAATCGGACTGTGGCGAGTATTATCCACTGCCATATTGTCGAGGCGGCAAAATCAATCGCGTGCGGGCCGGACCTTGTGTTCAGGTACTTGGCACAGCGAAATCTCTTCATCCTGAAAAATTCGGTAATCATAGTTTTCAAGAAGCTCGACGAGAACCTCCGCAGTCAAAACTATCCGACCCGTTCGGCGACAAATTTTAACGCACAGGAAGAATTGGAAGGCATCCCAGCTAATCTCCCGAGGATTGAGGTCGGATACGTACCAGACTCGGTCGGAGCATCGATCGCAGGGATCTATGTAGTCTGCCGACAAGGAAACCAAATAGATTGGAGCATCGATTTACATGACGACATCGAACCACGCCAACGAGATCTCAAGATTGCGTGACCGGTTGAATCCGCAGATGTGCATTCTCGCCAGGGATTTTGCTGGTATGACTCAAACTGACTTAGCCGAAAGGCTGAACGTCAGCCAAGGGACTGTATCCAAAATTGAAGAAGGCATTACTCCAGCGTCGGATGCCTTCATCTCGGACCTATCTCGTGTTTTTGAGAGGCCATTGGGTTTCTTTACCCAAAATCCGGGCCTGTCATTGACTCTTGAGGGGCACTTTCGGAAAAAGAGCGCATTGCCGAAGAAACAGTTAAAGATGGCTGATGCTCGGATGAACATCTCCCGCTTGCAGATCAATCGCCTGGTCGAAAACTGCTCCATCGAATTTCAAGAGGTGCCCAAATGCGATCCTGATGAGTATCCCGGGGGGCCCAAGGAAATTGCGGCTGCGGTGCGGCAATTCCTGAATATCCCCCATGGTCCAATTGCAAACTTGGTCGAGGTGGTCGAAACCGCTGGGTGTATTGTTAGATTCTTGGATTTCGGAACATTACTGATTGATGGATTCGCAGTTCTTTCAGGGACTAACATTCCTATAATTTTCATCAACAAGGCTTTCTCCCCCGACCGCAGGCGATTGACGTTGGCACACGAATTCGGGCATGTCATTATGCACAGGGGGCGGCTGCGGCCAAACATGGACGATGAGGCTTTTGAGTTTGCTGGCGAATTCATGATGCCAGCGAAAGAGATCAAAAGCACTCTCTACCCGCTCAATCTCGAGAAGCTGGCGAGGTTGAAGCTTCGTTGGAAGGTATCCATGGCGGCGATTCTTCAGCATGGCAAGCGCATTGGCGCGGTAAACGAACGCTACTATCGTTACATTCGCACGGAGCTTAGCAAAAACGGGTTCAGCAAAACTGAGCCATACGAAGATATGGTTGAACTTGAGAAACCAACCTCACTGACACGGATTCTTAGATTCTACAAAAATGACCTTGGCTATACGATTGACGATGTAGCCAATCTCTTGAATGCAAATCATCACGAAGTGAGTTCATTGGCACGCCCGAATCATGATCGTTTTACCATTGTGTGACTAGACCGGAGGCCTCAGACGCCCCAATTGGTAGAAGACCTGAAACTCGCACTCCGCTCCGGTGATCCTACCCTCCATGCTTGCATCCTCATCCCTACCGGCCAAACTCGCGCCCGACACCGCGTTGCATCCCCATTTCAGCTTTTCAGCGTTTCCCCATGTCCCTCTCCTTCATCGAAACCCAGTTCCCGGTCTCCCGCCTGTCCAAGGAATCCCAGAAGGAACGGAAGTCGAACACTTCCCAGACCCTCACCGGTCTCGGGAAATGGTGGGGGCGCAAGCCGCTCATCCTCTGCCGCGCCACCATCCTCGGCCTGCTGCTGCCCGCCACCGACAATCCGGAGGCCGACCGCGCCTGCTTCCTCGCCCTGCTAACCCTCGATGACGACGGCCTACTCCGCCGCTTCAAGGGCTTCCCGGCCAAAGACCTGCTGGAACTCGCCACCCCGGACGAATCCGCCGAATACGACACCAAGTGTGCGGCCATCGTCTCGCCGGAAACCTCTCCCATGGAGAAGGTCCGCCTCAAAGCCGAATTCCAGGACTTCCGCGCAAATCTGGAACGCCGGATCTTCCTGCGCCTGCCCTACGACCAGCAAATCGCGTTCTGCCACCGCCCGGAAAACATCGACGGCCCGTCACCCGAAGCCTGGGAAATGATCAACGCCCACCTCAGCACTGCCGTCGGCTCCATCCCAGAACTCGTCCGCGAACTTGGCCAGCGGCGTTTTGGTCGCGTGCCACGGGTGGGGGATGCCTTCTGTGGTGGCGGCTCCATCCCGTTTGAGGCCGCCCGCATCGGCTGCGAGGCCCATGCCTCCGATCTCAACCCCGTGGCTGCCCTGCTCACCTGGGCCGCCCTCAACATCGTCGGCGGCGGACCCGAAGTCGCTGAAAAAGTCTGCGCCGCCCAAGCGGAAATCTACGCAGCCGTGGACGCCCAAGTCACCGCATGGGGCATCGAACATAAAACCGAGGACCTCCCGGCCGGAGAGTGGGAAAAACTCACCGCGGCCCTCGCCGCCAGCACCCTCAAGCCCGCCGATATTGCCACCCGCGTCTGGCGCGCCGACGCCTACCTCTACTGCGTGGAAGTCCGCTGCCCGGAAACCGGCTGGCTCGTCCCGCTCGCCCCGTCCTGGATTATCGGGCAAAATTCGCAAACTATCGCCACCCTCGTCCCAATTCCCGAAGAAAAGCGCTACCGCATCGACATCAAGTCCGGAGCCAGCCCCGACGAAATGAAAGCCGCCAAGCTCGGCACCATTCGCGATAGTCAAATCGTTCATCCCGTGTTGGAGGAACTTGGGCTTGATCCCGCCTCCATCGATTCAGTTCGGAATGCGGGGCGTGGGCAGAATGCCGCTCTCCACCACGCCAACGGCCTCCGCCTCTGGGAAAACGACGACATTGTCCCGCGCCCCGACGATGTTTTCCAAGAACGCCTCTATTGCGTCCGCTGGGTCTCAACCCGCATCGATAAAAAAACCGGAAAGCCACGCACCACCAGACATTACCGCTCTGTCACGGAATACGATCTACAACGCGAACAACGAACACTCGAACTCCTCCGCGAACGCTTCGCTAGCTGGCAAGAACAAGGCTTTATCCCGTCCATGAAAATTGAATCCGGTTTCAATACAGATCAGCCGATTCGAGAGCGCGGCTGGACTCACTGGCATCACCTCTTCAATCCGAGGCAGTTGCTTGCACTTGGTGAATTTGTGAATGAAGGCCTTTCCAAAAATGTGGATAATCGAGCCGCAGTCTTG
>CAIQXC010000236.1 GCA_903875675.1 Akkermansiaceae bacterium | reverse complement strand
GCCGGTCTCCTTTTCCCAACTCAAAGGCTTTTTGCACGGTCGCGCCGTTGACATCGACCGAGACCTGATATCGGCCACGAAACCCGCGGAAGGCGAACTGGCCGACGGCATTGCTGGCCCCCGCAGTGCGGGTCGTCCATTCCTGATGGATCAGCTTTTTGAGTTCCTCGTAAACCGGTTTGGGAGACATGTCGGCCCGCAACATGCCGCCGCCTGGCAGCCATGACTGCTTGTCACTGAAGTCCCACCAAGTGATCCCGCGCAAGGCCGGATGCGCGAAGCAGACGCGGTAGAATTTCACGGCATATTCGGCTTGTGCCTGCTCATCCCACGCGCCTTGGAGGTGTGAGCCGGTGATCTTGGCACCGGCGGAGGTTGGGGTGAATTCCGTGATATGCAGTTCCTTGCCCAAGGTGGCATAGTGATCGAGGGTCCGTTGCACCTGATCCAGCGGGAAGCGCGTAGCACGCGGCTCGTGGGCCTGGATGCCGATGCCGTCAAAGGGGACTGCGTTGTTGAGGGCGGTGGAAAGAAGCTGGAAAAAGGGCGGACATCCATCGGCCATGACCTGGTAATCGTTGACGATCAGATAGGCCCGCGGATCGATGTGTCGCGCCCAGCGGTAGGGTTCGTCAATTTTCGGCTCCGGCTGATGCGATGGCTCGTTGACGACCTCCCAAAATCCGATCCGGTCACTGTATCGACTCAAGATCTCCTCGACGCGCTGTTGCCGGACCTGCGGTGCCGGTTGGCCATCAGACCATTTCGGCACCCCGGCCTCGTCGCCCCACAACAGCGGATGGCCTTTCATCCGGATGCCATGCTCAACGCACCAAGTGACCACCTTGTCGGTGTACTCGTAATTCGGCTTGCCACGTTGCTCCTCATACCAACGCCAGTAGAACCCGATGGTGGCATAGTTGAACATCTCCGCAAAGCGCTCTTTGTAGGCGGCATTGAGGGCTGGCTCAGAGCGGTCGAACCCATAAATGTTGCAGCCGAAGAGAAATTCATGACTGGTCTGTGTGACGTTGATCTTGGCACCGACCACCGGCTTGCCGGCAGCATCCACCACGCGGACCACGGCCCCGGACATCCGATTCCGCTCAATGGCCTGGCGCGTGGCCGCCACAATTTCCTCCTCGCGCTTCGCCACTTCGGCGGTCCATTCCCGGACATCATCAATCAGCGTCGGTGCTGCGCTGCCCTCGGGCGGAAGCAGGGTGAGGCGTTCCAGATAGAGGTTGCGGTCTTCTTTGCCAATGAGTGCGTCGTTGAGAAAGGCGACGGTGATTTCGTGACCCCCCTCCTTGAGCTCCACCTCAAAGCGATAGTCGGCGCGGGTGGCACGGCTCACTGAAACCGTCTTGACGGACAACCCGTCCACCAACAATGCCATTTCGGGCCAAACCCCGCCGGCCACGCTGCCCCACGCATGGACGAGCACTTGATATTTTCCCCCCGCGATGCAGCGGATTGTCTGGCCGACACAACCGTTGCTCCAGAGGTTCCAACCGCCGCCGGCATTGGGACCACCTTCGGTTTTAATCCCGGCTTTTTCCGCCTGGATGACCAGAGCCGACGGTTCTGCCAAGGTCGCCACACATGCCAACAGCCAGAGAAACACGATCTTCATGGCCGCAGAATGAACCATGTGGCGTAGAAGAAAAGCCGAATTGTTTGTACGCCCCCAATAACTCGCCGCAAGCCGCGATGGAGCCGCAGTTGGCGCTGATGATCTATCGGGGTGGCGTTGACCAGCGGATGATCGGTGAGCAGGCGTCTATGGCATGAATTTCGATGACAAGGACGGCGAGCAATGGCTGAACATGCCAGAGTTGCACAGCCGCTATGGCTACCTCGTTCTCTGGCTCTTTATGTTCGCTGTGGTCGTCACCATGTTCCTGTACTTTCGACGCAAAAATTGGCTCTAGCGGCGAGCAGATGGGCCGCGTGGATTTTGGCTGGATGCGCAACAATTGGGTGGCATTGGGGTTGGTCCTGCGGCACGCTGCCGCCCGCTCGTCATAGAAAATTTCCACCAGCAATGAACGATCCCGATCCCCCGCCGATCTCTCCGGCCATCACCCCGCGCCCCTCATCAATCAAATTTTGGCTCGGTTTTTTATGGGTTTGCGGCCTGCTTGCGGCCGGTGGCTATGGGTGGTTTTACACCCATCGGGCTACAGCCGACACCAAGCCCGCCAGTGGCGCACGCGGTGAGATGCCACCGGTGCCTGTTGTCGCCGGAGTGGTGGTGGAAAAGGATGTGCCGCTCTACCTCGACGGCTTGGGCACGGTGCAAGCGTTCAACACCGTCACCGTCCGCGCCAGGGTCGATGGCCAGGTCGTCAAAGTCGCCTTCAAGGAAGGTCAGGACGTGCAAGTCAACGATGAATTGGTGTCCATCGATCCGGACCCCTACCGCGCCGTGCTGGCGCAGGCACTCGCCAAGCAGGGCCAGGATGAGGCCTTGCTCAGCAATGCGCAAACCGACTCAAAACGCTATGCCGATTTGCTGGCCAAGGAAGGCGTCACCCAGCAAGTTTATGAAACCCAGAAAGCGCTGGTCAACCAATTGGCGGCAGCGGTCAAAGCCGATCAAGCGACTGTGGACAGTGCCAAGGTGCAACTCGCCTACACCACGATCCGCTCACCCATCGCCGGTCGCACCGGCATCCGGCTGGTCGATCAGGGCAACATCGTGCATGCCGCCGACGCCACCGGCTTGGTGGTCATCACCCAGTTGCAGCCCATCTCGGTGATTTTCACGCTGCGCGAACAAACGCTGGGCAAAATCCAAAAGCAACAGTTGGCAACCCCCGATCTGACGGTTCTCGCCATAGGCCGCGACAACATCGAAGGACTCGGCGAAGGCAAACTCGCCGTCATCGACAACCAGATCGACATCACCACCGGCACCATCAAATTGAAAGCCACCTTTCCCAACGCGGACTTGCGCCTCTGGCCGGGGCAGTTTGTCAATGCCCGTCTGCTGCTTTCGGTGCGCAAAGCCAGTGCCGTGGTGCCGGCCTCCGTCGTCCAACGCGGGCCGGAAGGACCTCTGGCCGCCTTTGCATTCGTCATTAACGATGAGCAAACCGTGGACGTCCGGGCGGTAAAAGTGGCCCAGATCGAGCAGGGCGAAGCGCTGATAGAGGAAGGCCTGCGCCCCGGCGAACGCGTCGTGGTGGATGGTCAGTACAAACTCCAAAAAGGCTCACGGGTCAAAATCGCCGATGCTCCCGCAGCAGCGGCCGAACGCGGTGCCCATCCTTCCAAAGCCGCCGCCGGAAGCGACGGCAGTGGCACCCGCGGTCCCAAGCCAGCCAAACCGTGAATCTCTCAGAACCATTCATCCAGCGGCCGATCGCCACCTCGCTGCTGATGGCAGGCGTGCTCTTGATGGGCGCTTTGGGCTATTCCCTGCTGCCGATCTCGTCGCTGCCACCGGTGGATTTCCCCACCATCCAGGTCTGCGCACAGTTTCCAGGCGCAAGTCCCGAGGTGATGACCTCGTCGGTTACCACCCCTCTCGAACGCCAATTCGGCCAGATCAGCGGGCTCGGCCAAATGACCTCGATCAGCTCCTTCGGCAACGCCAGCATCACCCTTCAGTTCGTCCTCGACCGCGATATCGACGCCGCCGCCCAAGACGTCCAGGCCGCCATCAATGCCGCCAATGGCGTGCTGCCCAAAATGCCCAATCCGCCGACTTATAGCAAAGTCAACCCTGCCGACACGCCCATCCTCACCCTGCAAATCAGCTCCGACTCGATGCCGTTGGAAAAGGTCAACGACCTCGCAGACACCGTCATCGCCCAGAAACTTAGCGAAGTGACAGGCGTCGGCCTCGTCACCATCGAAGGTAACCAAAAACCCGCTGTCCGAATCCAGATCAACCCCTCGGCGATCACCGCCCAGGGCCTCAGCCTAGAAGACGTTCGTAGCGCTCTCGTCCAAAATAACGTCAACGCACCCAAAGGCAGTTTTGACGGTAAACAACAGTCGTATGCCATCAACGCCAACGACCAGATATTCTCCGCAGCTGAGTTCCGAGAAATCATCATCGCTTACAAAAATGGCACCCCGGTTCGCCTCCGAGATATCGGTGAAGTCATCGACAACGTCGAAAACGTCCGCATGGCCGGCCGGGTCAATGGCAAACCCGCCGTCATTCTCGACATCCAACGCCAACCCGGAGCTAACATCATCGACACCGCCAACCGCGTCAAAGCCTTGCTCCCGAAACTCCGCGCGGCAATCCCTCCCTCGGTGACCATCGCCACCCTCACCGACCGCACGGCGACCATCCGGGCCTCGGTGGCCGATGTGCAGTTCACTCTGCTGCTAACCGTCGGCCTGGTGGTCATGGTCATTTTCGTGTTCCTGCGCAAACTCTGGGCCACCATCATTCCCAGCGCCGCTTTGCCCCTAACCATCATCGGGACCTTCGGCATCATGCACCTCTGCGGCTTCGGCCTCGACAACCTCTCACTCATGGCTCTGACGATCTCCACAGGCTTCGTGGTCGATGACGCCATCGTCATGATCGAAAATATCGTCCGCTTCATCGAACTGGGCGAATCCCCCATGCAGGCCGCTTTGAAAGGTGCCCGCCAGATCGGCTTCACCATCATTTCACTGAGCGTCTCGCTCATCGCCGTGTTCATTCCCCTCATCTTCATGACCGGTATCGTTGGCCGACTGTTCCGCGAGTTCGCCATCACCCTCAGCGTCGCAGTGGCCGTGTCCGCTGTCGTGTCTCTAACTCTAACTCCAATGATGTGCGCCCGCCTCCTCAAGCCGGAAAGCCAGACGCGCCACGGCCGCCTCTATCTGGCAACCGACCGGATGTTCAAGGCGATGCTCGATGCCTATGACCACAGCCTGAAGTGGGTGCTTCGACATCAATTCTTCACCTTGATGGTGGCCATCGTGACGATGGTGGCCACCGTCTGGCTATATATCATTGTGCCCAAGGGGCTGTTACCCGAACAGGACACCGGCTTGATCATTGGCGTCACTGATGCCGCGCAATCCATCTCGTTCAAGGCCATGGTCGAACGCCAGCGCAACGTTGCCGAGATCGTTCGCCAAGATCCCGATGTCATCAGCGTGGCGTCGTTCGTCGGTGCCGGAACCGTCAACTCAACCGTCAATTCCGGCCGAATCTATATCAACCTCAAACCCCGCGACCAGCGCAAGGCCACTGCCAACGCTATCATGGATCGCTTGCGCACTGCCACGGACTCAGTGCAAGGAATCTCGCTCTTTATGCAGGCGGCTCAGGACGTCCAGATCGACAGCCGCGTCAGCCGCACCCAGTATCAATACACACTGCAGGACGCCGATGTCGCCGAACTCTCCGATTGGTCACCCAAACTCCTCGCCGCTCTCCGCAACCAACCGGAATTGGCAGACGTCGCCACCGACCAACAAAGCGGTGGCCTGCAAGTGCAAGTGGCGGTGGACCGGGAAAAAGCATCGCGGCTCAATGTACTCACCCAGGCCATCGATGACACACTCTACGACGCGTTCGGCCAGCGCCAAGTCACCACCATCTTTACCCAGCTCAACCAATATCGCGTCATTCTGGAGGTCGAGCCAAAGTATCAACTCCAACCAGAATCGCTAGATAAGATCTATGTCAAATCCACTGGCGGGCAGATGGTCCAGTTGAGCTCCTTTGCCAAAGCCACCATCGCCACCGCGCCGCTGACGATCGTGCACCAGGGGCAATTTCCTGCTGTGACGCTGTCGTTCAACCTCAGTCCCGGCAGCTCACTCGGCGCGGCGGTCACCGCCATCCAGGCGGCCGAAAAGCGCATCCAGCTGCCGGAAACGGTGGTGGCTACGTTCTCAGGTAGCGCCGCAGAATTCCGTTCCTCCCTTACCAGCGAGCCGTTCCTGATCCTCGCCGCCATCGCCGTTATCTATATTGTGTTAGGCGTGCTCTACGAAAGTTATATCCATCCCCTCACCATTCTCTCCAGCCTGCCTTCTGCCGGAGTCGGCGCACTGCTGGCGCTGATGCTCACCGGCCAAAGCCTGACCATCATCGCCCTCATCGGCATCATCCTGCTCATCGGCATTGTGAAAAAAAATGCCATCATGATGATTGACTTTGCGCTGGACGCGGAACGCAACGAGGGACTCGCACCGGAGCAATCCATCTATCAGGCGTGCCTGTTGCGCTTCCGGCCAATCATGATGACGACCATGGCGGCGCTGCTTGGTGCGTTGCCACTGGCGCTGCAGCAAGGCACCGGCTCGGAGTTGCGGCGGCCGCTGGGCATAGCCATCGTCGGCGGCCTGTTGGTCTCACAATTCATCACGCTCTACACCACCCCGGTCATCTATCTTTATCTGGACCGCCTCGGCCACTGGTTCCGCCGTGGCAAGCCGGAACTGTTAGTTGCAGAATTGCCAGCCGCAGGTCATTCCAGATGAACTTTTCCGCGCCATTCATTCTCCGTCCGGCCGGCACTTCACTGCTGGCCATCGGGCTGTTTCTGCTCGGCATGGCGGCCTATCACTTCATGCCGGTGGCCGCCATTCCGCGAGTCGATTTGCCAATGATCAGTGTCTCCGCGTCGTTGCCCGGCGCCGACCCCGCCACCGTCGCTTCCTCCTTGGCCGCACCCCTCGAACGCCGCCTCGCTCAAATCGCCGGCGTCACCGAAATTACCTCCGTTAGCACACTCGGAGGTTGCTCTATCAATATCCAGTTCGACTTGAACCGCAAGGCCGACGGCGCGGCCCGCGACGTGCAAGCTGCCATCAACGCCTCGGCTGCCGATCTGCCTAGCAATTTGCCAGGCCCCCCAACCTATCGGAAAGTCAACCCGGCCGATACACCTATCATGATTCTTGCGATGCGCTCGGAAACACTGCCGGGCACCCAGGTGTTTGAATGTGCGGATTCGATCATCGGTCAGCGCCTCAGCCAGATCGAGGGCGTCAGCCAGGCCAATATCAGCGGTGCCGACAAGTCAGCCGTGCGCGTCCAACTCAATCCCGGCGCACTGGCCGCCACCGGCCTGAGTCTCGAGGATGTGCGTACCTTGCTCAGCCAGGTGAACGTGGATTTGCCCAAAGGCGGCTTCGACGGCGAGGCGCAGTCCCACACACTGGTGAGCAACGACCAACTCCAACAAGCGGTGGCCTATGACGATCTCATTCTAACTCAGCGGGGCGGCACGCCCTTGCGCTTGAGCACATTGGGCCGGGCGATTGAGGGCACCGAGAATTCCCGCGTCGCGGGCTGGGCCGGCACTCACCGCTCGGTGCTGGTGATTATTTTCAAACAAGCGGATGCCAATGTGATCGAGACCGTGGACCGCATCCGCGCGGTGTTGCCCCAACTGGAAAAATGGCTGCCGCCGTCGATAAAGATCACCGAGTTAAGTGATCGAACAACCACCATTCGGGCGTCAGTTCATGATGTGCAATTCTCACTGCTGCTGAGCATCGCGCTGGTGGTTATGGTCATTTTCCTGTTTCTTCGGCGCAGTTGGCCGACGTTTATCGCCAGCATCACCGTGCCCCTGGCTCTGGCCGGCACGTTCGCTTTCATGTATCTGTGCCATTATAGCATCGATAACCTGTCGCTGATGGCCGTCACCATCTCCGTGGGCTTTGTCGTCGATGATGCCATCGTTGTCATCGAAAATATCCACCGTTTCATTGAACTGGGCGATCCGCCGATGAAGGCGGCATTCAAAGGTGCCAAACAAATCGGATTCACGGTTATCTCGATGAGCACATCGCTCATTGCGGTGTTCATTCCACTGCTGTTTATGAGTGGCTTGATAGGCCGCTTGTTCCATGAATTCGCCGTGACCGTTAGCCTGGCCATCCTGGTATCCGGTGTCATCTCTCTAACACTCACACCGATGCTCTGCTCGCGCTTTCTCAAGCCGGAAGCCGCATACAAAAGGCCGGGCTTTTTCAACCGGGCTTGCGAGCGGGGATTCAACTGGCTGCTAGGCGGATATGCGGGCAGCTTGCAATGGGTGCTGCGTCATCCGGTTCTCATGATGCTGGTGTGGCTAGGCACGCTGGTGGCCACAGTCCGGCTCTATCAGCAGGTGCCGAAGGGGTTTTTCCCGCAACAAGACACCGGCATCGTGATGGGATCAACCGATGCCGCCCAAGATATCTCCTTTCCGGCGATGGCAGAGTTGCAGCAGAGGGTGGCACGCATCGTGCTGGACGATCCGGCGGTGGCTACTCTCGGGTCATTCCTCGGTTCGGGTGGCGGTGGCGGCAGCTCCACGGTCAACAATGGCCGCATGTTCATCACCCTCAAGCCGCTCGCCGTGCGCAAGGTCAGCGCCGATCAAGTCATTGCCCGCTTGCGTCGCAAGCTTGGGGCGGTGCCCGGCATCAACCTGTTCCTGCAAGCGTCCCAAGATATCCGCGTCGGAGGTCGCATGAGCCGCGCCCAGTTTCAGTATGCCCTGCAAGCTGCCGATCTAACTGAACTTAACCGCTGGTCCACCTCGCTGGTGGAAAAACTTCGCCGCCTGCCCGAACTGCGTGACGTGAGTAGCGACCAGCAAACCCGTGGCCTGCAAACCACCGTCGTCATCGATCGCGACGCATCCTCACGTCTGGGCCTGTCGCCGTTGGCCATCGACAACACGCTCTATGATGCGTTTGGCCAGCGCCAAGTATCCACGATGTACCAGCAATACAACCAGCATCACGTGATTCTTGAGGTGGAGCCCGGTTTCCTGCGCGATCCGTCCTCGCTCAACCAGATCCATGTCCGCTCTAGCAACGGTGCCCAGGTGCCCCTTTCGAGCGTGGCCCGATTCAAAACCGAGAACACATTTCTATCAGTCAATCATCAGGGGCAGTTTCCGGCGGTGACCGTTTCGTTCAACCTCGCCCCGGGAGTGGCGTTGGGCCAAGCCACTGGGATTGTTGAAAAAACGGTGCAAGATCTGCAAATGCCTTCCAGCGTGCAGGGCAGTTTTCAAGGCACGGCACAGGTGTTCCGCGCTTCGATGTCTAACATGCCTCTGCTTATCGCCGCCGCGCTCATCGCCGTTTATGTCGTGCTAGGCATCCTCTACGAAAGCCTCATCCATCCGCTCACGATCATCTCGACGCTGCCCTCCGCCGGCGTCGGTGCCCTGCTCGCGCTGATGGCCACCGGCGTTGATCTGTCGCTCATTTCCTTCATCGGAATCATTTTGCTGATGGGGATCGTCAAGAAAAACGCCATCATGATGATCGACTTTGCGCTGGACGTGGAACGCCAGGAAGGCATCACTCCTCGCGATGCCATCTACAAAGCCTGCGTAATCCGCTTCCGGCCGATCATGATGACCACCATGGCCGCGCTGTTCGGAGCCATACCGCTGGCCATCGGTCTGGGCACCGGTTCTGAGTTGCGTCAGCCGCTGGGTATCGCGGTGGTCGGCGGGCTGCTTTTGTCCCAAACTCTAACCCTCTACACCACCCCGGTGATCTATCTGGCCTTCGAAAGTCTCGGCCAGCGCTATAAATCCTGGCGCCTCCACCGCCGAGCCCGCAGGCACCTTCAGCCCGCGAGCGCATAACCCCACGAAGCTTGATCCTATGTCCGGCAGTTAGTTTCTATCAAATCTATCTATGCAAATTCCCGCGCTCCAAAAACTATCAACCCTATCTAACGGAGCATGCGTCCTCCTGCTGCTCGCCGGTTGCAACGTTGGTCCTGACTACCAACGGCCTGCGGCGCTGGCAAAGGCGGCGATGCCAACGGCCTATGCAGGCGACAGTTCCACAAAGTCGGGCCAATGGAAGACGGCGCAACCCTCAGCACATCTGCCGCGCGGCACCTGGTGGAACCTTTTCAAGGATGCCGAGTTGAACCGCCTCGAACTCCTCGCATCCGCCGAAAACCAACAATTATCCGCTGCCTATGCCAATTTTCGACAGGCCCGGGCTCTGGTCAACGTCGCCCAAGCCGACGGTTTCCCTCAACTCGCCACGGCACCGGGGATCACCCGTCAGCGCAGCAACGGCAGTCAGAGTGGCGGCAAGGGCACCACCTTCAATTCCTTCAGCGTGCCGTTTGAAGCCACGTGGGAACTCGACCTCTGGGGCCGCGTCCGCCGCCAAGTCGAAGGAGCCCAAGCAAATCTGGCAGCCTCAGCCGACGACTTGGAAGCCGCTAAACTCCTTGTGCAGGCAGAAGTCGCCATCGACTATATCATGCTTCGGGCACTCGAAGAACAGCGAAATCTGTTGCAAAGAACCAGTAAAACCTATCAACGCTCGCTCGAGCTAACTCAGGACCGCCGCGCCGGAGGCGTAGCCACCGACTATGACGTCTCTCTGGCCGAAACCCAGCTCAAGACCACGGAAGCACAAGTCCCCGCACTTACATTGCAACGCGCCAATCTGATGCACGCACTGGCCACTCTCTGCGGCCAAGCAGCGACAAACTTTTCCATCAATGAAGCCAAATCTGGCCTAAGTGCAGCACCCGCTATTCCGGTCGGGGTCCCCAGCGAGTTGCTAGAACAGCGACCGGACGTGGCAGCAGCAGAGCGCCGCATGGCTGCGGCTAACGCCTCCGTCGGGGTCGCATGCGCCGCCTTCTATCCGCGCCTCATGCTCAGCGGCAACAGCGGTTTCCAAGGCAGCGAAGCCACCAAAGTATTCAACTGGTCCAGCCGTCTGTGGTCAGTTGGCCCGACACTCAATTTGCCGATTTTCACCGGTGGCCGGAACACTGCGTCCCTAGCCGCCGCCCGTGCCAGTTACGATGCCACCGTCGCCAACTATCGCCACATAGTGTTAGGCGCGTTCCAGGAGGTCGAGGACCAACTGGCTGCGCAGCGACTGCTGGCCGAGCAAATTGCAGCGGAAACTGCCGCGCTGAATGCCGCGCGTCGAACGCTGGAAATTTCCAACGCCCGCTACCAAGGCGGCGTGCTCACCTATCTGGATGTGGCCATAGCCCAAAGCTCGGCGCTGGCTCACGAGGTGACGGTTGTTCAACTGAGTGCGAGCAGGGTCGCCGCCAGCGTTTCACTCATCAAAGCACTGGGTGCCGGTTGGCACGCCAAGACGAAGAATTGACCCGCCTCTGCCTTCATTTTTTGAAAAACCGACCAACTGCGGTGATGGATAGAGGTAGGAATGGGGCATTACTGCCCCACCCCTCCCTCAGAACCGGACAGGCGGATTTCCCGCATCCGGCTCGCCAGTCGATGAGTGCCCGCATGTCAGGCTTGCGCCTTTCACTTCGTGGGACTCGCGGCTGAG
>CAIQXC010000235.1 GCA_903875675.1 Akkermansiaceae bacterium | reverse complement strand
GACCGAAATAGGCTTGGATACCCGGTTGATTTCTGCTAGTCTCCGGTCATGTTCACACATATTCAACGAGTCCCAAGGTCCATGTCTGAATCCAATATCGAATCCACATCCGAGTCCGATCAATGGACCCCGGACTGGCGAAACCGGCAAGCGATGGAATATCTTAATGCCTATAATGAACGATTCCCCCTGAGGGAGGGCGAGACTGCACCTCAAAGGTTTCTCCGGGCGCTAAGACATGGTATGCGCCTTCCAGCTTGGGAGGATGATCGGATGGTGATGGCTAGGTTTCATCACGCAGCGGGTGGTCAGATGCCTGACTCACCCTATACTCACGCATTCGAACGGTGCCATGGACTCATGGAGAGGGACCCTTCGACCGGGTCGTCAACGTCCCTCAAGGGTTGGCTACTTGCAGGCCTTGCCAATGAAGAAATTCTCCAGCGATTGCCTTTCTCTCCAGAGATTATCGACATCTTCCACGATGTATGGTTTGACGTTAGAGGTTCATTGCACTTACCAAACGAGCTATGGCGGGTTTTAATACGCACACCGCTTCCTGCGGGTGCCCCACAATGGCAAATACATGCGCAAGGGGTGTTTTGGGCGGCGATTGCCGAAGGTATCGAATCGGTGGATCGTATGCTTATCCCCAATGACCGGCCCTCAGAAAGTGAACGTGCCTGGTATGAGACCCAACTCCGTCGCCACCGGGGCAGGCAAGGCCAAGCTATCCCTCGCGAATAGACCTGCTCGCTTTCCTGCTCATACAGCCATGATTACTATAGAAGAGCCTTGTCACCTTCACGATCTTTATCACGCTTTCGGGATTTCCAGTCTGGGTGAAGGTGACCCTATTGCCGGCGCAAATCTGCTAGTGGCCATGGCGAGTGCCCTGGCCGCTCTCCAGAAGCCGGGTTGCTGCCTCATGGACTCCCTGGGGTCGACCATCGGTGTTGGAACCAGCCTGATTGTGACAGGCCCGCTGAGCGTCGCTCTGGTTGATGAAAAGATTCTTTCTGGCATGGCCCTCAGGCAGGACAACCTGGCCCATTTACTGCGCCGGGAGCATAGCAAGAACAGGGGGACGATGGATGGCTGCTGCCTGCATCCGGTGACCAGTCCCGATTTTGGTGAATCCTTGCGGGAATCCTTCGTCGAAAATCCTTCCCTACCGAGCATCTTGCTCGATCAGAATACCGAGCGGCTGATGGGGCTGCTGTTGCGCGATCCGAGCCCTTCAACTCTGCTCGACCTTCGCGAGCGTCCTGCGGTATTTGTCAGGGGCAGTAAACCGGCGCAACTTGCGAAGCAACTCAACCAGTCCCATCTGGGCCGCCCCTTTGTCAACGCCCGCATCGATGAGCTGGGGGATTTTGCGCGTCTCGGCGGAATTGTGGCAGCGGTCACAGGGGGAAGGGGGACTACTATCATCACGGATCCGGACGGGCTGTTGAGCGATGTTTTGCGGACTGGCCCGCCAGCGACGAATTGGGCCTCCCGCACGATCTGGCTTGGTGATGGCCAGGCTGGCATTGAGTCATCTGAAAACAGGGGTGGGTCCGGCTCGGTTCTCGATGCAATCCAAAGTCGATTCAACATCGCAATGGACATAGCTTGGGGAAGTCGAATTGGGAATTTGAGTCACGCTGCTGAGGTCCGAGTCGAATTCTCGGAAGGGCAGATGCGCTGGATCGAATTCCTGCGGAAGTTAGAACCCAGCTTTTCGGGTATCACCGGCACAGCAAGGAATCTGCATGCCACCCTGCTGTTCGGGTTGCAAGCGCTCGTCGGTGCGGTGAACGTTCCCAGCGGGTTCAAGCTCCAAGTCGAGCAGGTTGGAGCCCTGGCAAAGTGGGTCGTGGAGCGCATGATCTTGGTTCAGGGAGAGGTGAAGAGGTTGGCCGAGAGCGTCCGGAGGCAGCGGCTTGAAGTATCCGTGATCCTAAAGCTCGGAGACGGACCGCTTTGCGCCCGGGACTTGGTTCGCAAATTTCACGCCCTCCCGACAGAGGAGTGCTTTGGAGTGCTGCATGACCTCCAGGCCGCAGGGCGGGTCCATCACAGCGGGGGTCGGTGGCGGCTTATCAAAGTCCCCGAACATGCTCCTTACGATTCCAGGCAGCCTGTGTATGACGTTTGAGACGTCGCCATTCTGCGACTAGCGGAAGCTATCTGTGGCATCGGTCTGTTAGCGGGCCGAGGGGT
>CAIQXC010000234.1 GCA_903875675.1 Akkermansiaceae bacterium | reverse complement strand
GTGGCCGAAGCCCGCCGCCTCGAAATCCCGATCATCGCCATCGTCGATACCAACGCCGACCCCTCCATCATCAACTACCCGATCCCCGGCAACGATGACGCCATCCGCTCCATCCGCATCATTCTCCAAAACCTGGTAGATGCCATGGTCGCCGGCCGCAAAGTCTGACCCACAACCCGCAAACTTCACACCGGGCGGCTCCTTTTGCGGGAGCCGCCCGCCTTTTCTAACAAAACGTACCCTGCCATGATCACCGCTGCCATTGTCAAAGAACTCCGCGATAAAACCAACGCCGGCATGATGGACTGCAAAAAAGTCCTCTCCGAAACCAACGGCGACATCGAAGCCTCCATCAAACTGCTGCGCGAACGCGGCATCGCCAAGGCCGGTGCCAAGGCCGACCGCGCTGCCAAGGAGGGCATCATCGCCGCCCGCGTCAACTCGCTTGCCGAATCCGGCATCTTGCTAGAGGTGAATTGCGAGACGGACTTTGTTTCCAAGAACGAAGGCTTCCAGACTTTTGTCGCCAAAATCGCCGACACCCTGGCGGCGGCCGCCGCACCCGATCACGCCGCTGCCCTCGCCGTGAATTTCGGTGAGTACGACCTCGAGAACACCCTCAAGGCCAAGTTCGTCGAGGTCGGTGAAAACCTCCAATTCCGCAAATACATCCGCTATGACGCCGCCCCCGATGGCGTCATCGGTTCCTACATTCACATGGGTGGCAAGGTCGGTGTGCTCATCGAAGTGGGGACCACCCAGCCTCCCACTGCGGCCACCGCCGGTTTCAAGGAACTCGTGAAGGATTTGACGCTGCACATCGCCGCCTGCGCACCCAAGGGACTGTCCCGCAACGATATCCCGCAGAGCGTCATCGACAACGAAAAGGAAATCTTCCGTGCCCAGCTCATCAATGAAGGCAAGCCGGAAGCCATGCTCGAAAAGATCCTTCCCGGCAAACTTGCCAAGTGGTTCTCCGAAAGCTGCTTCCTGGAGCAGGGTTTCGTCAAGGACCCTGACATCACCGTTGCCAAGCTCCTCGCCGCCAAGGGCGCCGAACTCGGCGACACCCTCAGTGTCACCCGCTTCGTCCGCTTCGGCCTCGGCGAGTAACCCGCCATCGGGTCCCCCCCTCCCAAACGCCCGTCGCCCGTCCCAGGGGCACCGGGCGTTTTCGTGGCCAGCAACAACTTTTTCCGATAAAAGGAGACTCCTATAATTTCGCCTTTTTCGACAAGCTCCTCAAATCGTAATCGAGACGATTGTTCCCAAACAGGTTTGGCTGGAAGTTCGATAACAACGGAAGATCTGTCGTCACTTGTGTCGGCGACCTCAAGGCAAAGTTCGTCGAAGTCGGTGAAAACCTCAAATTCCGCAAAAAATTGGACAGAGTGGCAGACAAATTGTCTTCTTTGGCTTAGAGGACGCCGAGGGTGGCCACCTCGAAATCCACACGTGCGGGGCCGTGGCGGCCGGCGTGGATTTCTCGGCGGATCACGCGGCAGCCGAGGAGGGCTTCGCACATGCGGGTTTCCATGCCGATGGCACGCGGGTATTTGGCAAAGACTGGCAACAGTGGTTGGTGGTACACCTCGATGCGGACGCCCTTTTCGGGATCGTACTTGCAGCGGCAAAAACAGCCATCCAGCTCCAAAAGACCAGCCAGCAGAGTGGCCTTTTCCACCAACGACTTGCCCTTGGCCAGGCGTGCCTGCCAGCGCTCCTGCCGCTGCTGGAAGAATTGAAAAATGAGCCGTTCCGGGGCACTCTCGCCAAACAAGCTGCGCAGGTTTTCCAGCAATTCCAGGGAGAACCCGACCCCAGCCTGAGGAAAGAGCAGCGCGGCCTTTGGGGCCAGTCGATAGAAAATTTCGGGACGGCCGACCTCGGATCGCGGGGCTCGGGAGCGCTCGAGATAGCCGAGGTCGGTGAGGGCTTCGCAGTATTGTTTGACGGCCATGTAACTCATGTCGAGGCGGCGCGAAAGCTCGCTCACGGGCAGTTCGCCGGAAAGTTTGAGCTCCTCCAAGGTGGCCACCCACTGGGATTTTGCCAGATCCTTGAATCCAGGAAGAAACATGGCGCAGGGTCAGGTGGCGGGCGGCTCCGGCGGGTCTGCTTGGGCCGCGGACTCGTCAGACAGATCAGACAGATCAGACGGATCGGACGGATCGGACGGATCGGCTGGGGGGCGGGTGGTGGATTCCAAGAGGAGGAGGACTTCTTGCTGGAGGGCATCGACCTGGCTGAGGGGAATATCCGGATCCTTGACGATATAGACTTCGCCCGTTTTTCGGTTTTCGTAGATGCGCAGAATGCCAGTGGGGGTGCGCTGGGTATCGGTTTCGCGCAAGATCCGCTTGCGCTCGAGCATAACGGCCAGGATGTAACGGGTGTTTTCGGTGTGGTCTTGGTCTTCTTCCACCATCCGCCGCAAAATGTCTTCAGGTTGCTCGCGTTCAGTCGGCTGCGGTTTATCGCCACCCGGTGTTGCGTAGAGAGTCCGCCATGACGAAAACGGTGTCTCCTCGGAATCAGGGATGGCGTTCCAGGCTTCCAGGCAGTAATCACGGCGCAGATAACCGCTGGTATCCGGATCGGGAAACAAGGCGGTGATGATCGGTTCGCCCGCGATAAACGGACGTTGCGAGGCGGCGCACTCGCGGCTACGGGAGCGGATGTGCCAGGATTCTGCTAGGGCCATGACGATGCGGGGGAAGGTGGCTTGTCGAGTTTAAAAAAGCGCAGGAGCGATTGAACGATGGAGCGGTCGGCGATGCGGCGGTGGAATAAGAAGAGGCCGAGGAGCGAAAAAACGAGGTTTGGCAGCCAGGCGGCGAGGGCGGGATGGAGCAAGCCGGCTTCGCCGAAGTTGAGGAATACGCTGGTGCTGAAGATCATCAGGGCGGACAGGACAATGGCCAGGAACAGGTTGCCGCCGGGGCCACGGCGGGAGAAGTGGATGGAAAGCGGCGCAGCGAGCAGCACGGTGACCAGGCAGGTAAAGGGCAAGGCCCAGCGGTAGTGCCACTGGGTAAGGTAAGGGGCTGCGGCATTTTTATTGGGTTGGGTGTGATGTTTGGTGGCATTGGCGCGGAGCCAGCCATTGAGGTCTGGGATGCCGAGGAAGGGCGCAGCCAGACCAGGTTTGATCAACTGCCAGGGGGTTTCTGTCCACAAGCGGCGGAGCACGGGCGGATCAGGAATTTCAAACTCAGGTGCCTCTCCGGTCCTGAAATGGCATATCACCGGTGCTTCAAACGTCCAAGAATTATCCTTCAAATCCCAGCGAGCCCGTTTGGCTAGCAAGCGCGATTTCAGGGAGCCATCCGAGCGGGTGGTGGTCACCTCAACGTTGAGCAACGCCTCGCCCTTTTCGTAGTTTTTTGGAAAGGCCCCGATCATCCACAGCCGGTGGTCGTCCAAGTTGTCGTAGATCACGTGCTTGGCCTCTGTGATGAGGATGCCTCGGGCGGTGTCCAGGATTTCGCTTTGGCGGCCTTCGGCGGTGGGGGCCCACTGGTAGTTGAGGCCGAGGCACAGCAAGCTGCACCAGACGCCCGCTGCGATCAGCGGGGCGGTGAGCCGGATGAGACTGCGCCCGCTTTGCACCATGGCAATGATTTCGCGGTCGCGGGATAATTTGCTGAGCGAATAAATCAACGACAGCAGCAGCGCGTAGGGCAACACCAGTAATACCACGGCCGGTGCCCGCACTTGATAATAGGTCGCCGCTGTGAGCCATACGCTCGACGTCTTGCTGAAGCTTTTCAGGTTGTCGGCAAAATCAACGAGCATCCAGATGAGCAATAGCGACGCGAGGCAAATGAAAAAAATGTTACCGAAGTGGCGGGCGATGTGGCGGTCCAGAGTGCCGCCACAGGCATAGACCATTGCCGCAAGGGCGGGCAGGAAACACAGGCCGGCGAGCACGTATGGCCGCGCCAGATGGGCACTGACGTCCGAATCCGGGAAGCCGGTGAGCTGTTCGGCGATGTCGCGCAACTCCGAGGGCATCAGCCAAGCACACAGACCCACCCCCAGCGCAACACAGGCGAGGGGCAGTAGGAAACGCGGCGGCAGGTGGCGGAAAATTGGCATGATGGGTCCACCCAGGCCGGAACGTGGCCACAGGCTCGCGGCAAGATGGCCGCACAAGGGTGCCTCTGTCCAGCGCGTTGTCCGCCGGAACGGTGGGAATCGGTCAAATCCCTCAGCGGCGGGTGATGATTCCTTTGCGCGACGGCTCGGCCACTGCGTCCAACAAGCGTCGGGCGGCCGGGCTCCACTCCATCGCTGCCGCAGCCTCCAGCGCCTTGCGCAGCGTCAATCCCGAGGTGAATAACAAGCCGTAGGCCTTCTTGATTTCGGCGCGGGCGGCGGTATCGAACCCGGCTCGGCGCAAACCCACGATGTTGAGACCTGCCAATTTATTTTTGCCATAGACGATGCCATACGGAGGCACATCCTGGCTGACGACGGCATTGCCCTGAACCATTGCCAAATCCCCGATGTGGAGAAATTGATGAAACGCCGCGCCACCGCCCAGAAACACCCGGTTGCCCAAATGCACGTGTCCGCCAAACAGCACGTTATTGGCGATCACATTGCCGTCCCCAACCTGCGAATCGTGCCCCAAATGCACCCCGGTCATCAAATAGTTCCCATCCCCCAAAGTCGTGTGGCCCCCCTCCTTCGAGCTGCGATGGATCGTCACGTACTCGCGGATCTGGTTGCCTGCGCCAATCCGGACTCCACTGCGCCAATCCGGATCAAACCCTAAATCCTGCGGATCAGCCCCAATCACGCTGCCCCAGCCGATGCGGGTGCCCTCGCCCAGCCAAGTGTCGCCGCAGATCCATGCGTGCCCGCCAATGATGACCCCGGCAGCCAGCTTCACCGGTCCTTCGATCACCGCAAAGGGCCCGACCACCACATCATCGGCTAGTTCGGCTTCAGGCGAAATCAGGGCACTGGGATGGAGAGTCATGCTTGATAAGCCGGTGGCGGCCCCGCGACGCTAACGCCCAATGGCTGCAAAGCAAGGATGGATCCTATCAATACGCCACCACCTTGAAGCGGATGAAGCGGCGGGCTGCCGCACTCGTGGGGGTGGTGTCGCTCACGACCAGCGTGCTCTCATCATCGCGCAACACCACCGTATCGCCCCAATCACTGTGCCACGTCACCATGTCGTCGCTTACCTCGACAATGGAGGCCACGTCGGAGTGCTTGGCTCGCCGTGGTACCGTGAGCGTTAGATAACTGTCGCCGCCGTCCTGGGTCAGGCTGCCTGCCGGATATTGGTCGGGCCTAGCCAGCTCGTTTGGCAACACGCCCAGCGCGTATTTCATCAGGTTGGGCAGACCGTCCCCCATGGGATTTGCCAAATCATCGCCATAAGTGGCACGCCAACCGTCAATCGTGTTAGGCGGTTGGTTATGCACGTTTAGCGTCCAGGTCACTGACTCCTTCAGAAGTCCATCGGGGTCTTGGCGCACAAAGGCTGTTGGATCATTCACCGTGGCAGTGACGATATGAATCCCGTTGCCCAGGGTGTCCGAATAGGTCGTGAAAACAGCGGCACTGGCATCATACTGGGTCGCATTGTCGATGCTCCACGTAACCAGCAAGGCCACACCGCTATCCGGCACCTTGGGCATGACTGTGAAGGTGAGTGGCTCCAGAGTGTTGACCTGCTGCAGGGTGGTGGCCGGCGACCAGTCGTCCAGCGGACTGACCAAAGCGTAATAGTGCAACACGAATTGCTCGCGATTGACCGCGCCGCACGGCCGGTTGAGGTTTCGCATCAAGGAATTGTAATGCGGGCGGTACCATCCTTTGCTGCGGTACATCGCCCCTTCAAACAAGCCCACCACCGAATCAAAATCCACACTGGCCGGCGTCGGCAGCGGCGTATTCCAATCGACCCAGTCGCTCCACTTGAGCCGGCCCGGGTCCGTCTGCGCCGTCACGTTAGGCGCTTCAAAGGGCGTGTATTGCGGGTAATCCACATCGTATTCGTCTTGCAACAGGGCCAGGGAATGGCCGAGTTCATGTTCGACGATGGCGCTGCTCAATGGATGGGTGGACACCACCGTCATCTGGCCGCCGGTGCCGCCATACTTGGCATCATTGACCAACATCACGGGTATATCATATTCCGGCAGCAACTGGCCGAGAAGATCATAAGCCCGGTTCATGCCCTCGGCGTCGGCAGCGAGGTACTGCGGGATGCCGGGTTCGGTGAAGCCGGTATTGAAATACGTGTCGCGCATCACGCCGGGCCCGCCCGTGTCTCCATTGTCGCAACCCCTTTGATTGGATACCACCTCAATCCGATAGATATTACAATACGAGCGATATGACTGCCACGGCTCCTTGGTGAACAGAAAGGCAACCGAGGCATCCACGTCGGCGGCAAATTTTGGCATATCATCGGCGGTATAACCTTCGGAGAGATAGACCAGATTGATATGTTGAGCACGGCTGCCGTGTTCTTCAACCGCCACCAACTCGGCAGCACGCCCGGCACCCGCAACTAGCAGCACCAAGCCCGCTAAAAACTGCCATATTAGCATGGATTGCCTGCTCATTGCTGCAATGCAAGGGTTGCTAATAATTTCGTCGGGGCCTCGGCTTGGCTGTCGGCCGGCCGCTCACCGGTCAGCCGATAAACTTGCAATTGGGTGGCTCCGGCCACACTGGGCATGCGCACTTGGATCACCACCGGCGCGCTGGTTGACACCCTGGCGGCGGGCGGGGCGTCGCCATCAACTTCGGGTGAGCCGGACCTGAGCACAACGCATGTCCGCTCAGGTGCGGCCAGCGTCTCTTCGGCCAGCACCCGTTGCTGCGCATCCAGCAAACGAAAATACAACATCCCCGGCCACCACGCCAACCGCCCCCGCCGCCGGTGAAAGTCCCCCTGCAATTCGTCCGTCCCTATCAATTTTACCACATCCCCGGCCAGCGCCAAGCGAAACGCCGTGCGCTTGCCGGGCTGCGACTCCGCTAGCGAAACCTCCGCCCCCCCCACCCGCTTGTCCGGCAGCACCCGCCTGTCCGCCCCTGCCGCCGCCTGAACGGGGCCGCGCTCAGGACAGATTGCCATTTTTCGTCGCCTGGACAACCCACACAGGCCGCTACCTGCAATCACTAACACCAGGATCCAACAAGAGGCTCTGCGCATCACGCCGGAACCCTAATTGGCACTCCGGCCCCTGACAAGCCCGATTGGCAGGAACCCAGATTCACACCTCAAAAATCAACATGTCATGCGTCATCCACTCCCGAGGTTTGCCCGTCACCCTGCGATGGCTGGGCTCACGCCCGTTGCCGCAGCTCGACGTGGCGGGTCTTGCCGCTGGTGGTTTTCGGTAACTCGCCGACAAATTCGATCTCGCGCGGATACTTGTAAGGTGCCACCGTCTGCTTGCAGTGGTTCTGCAACTGCTGTTTGAGAGATTCATCGGGCGGTGTGCCGTTGCGCAGCACCACAAACGCTTTGACAATCTGGCCCCGAATCGGGTCGGGTTTGCCAATGACCGCCACATCGAGCACCGCGTGGTGCTCTAACAGCGCACTCTCGACTTCAAACGGTCCGATACGGTAGCCGGAGCTCTTGATCACGTCGTCCTTGCGTCCGATGAACCAGAAATAGCCATCGACGTCGCGAGTGGCACGGTCACCGGTTAGATACCAGTCGCCGCGAAACCGCTCCGCAGTCACTTCCGGGTGCTGCCAGTATTCCTGAAACAAGCCGAGCGGACGAACCGGTGCCACCCGCAGCGCCACCTCGCCTTCCTGGCCGACCGGCAGTTCATTCAAGTCATCATCCAACAATGCTATCTCGAATGCCGGATTGGCCCGGCCCATCGAGCCGGGTCGCACCGCGTCGCCGGTGCAGCGGAAGTTTCCGATGAGCATCACCGTTTCGGTTTGCCCGTACGCCTCGTGCAGGGTCAGTCCGGTGGCCTTTTTCCAGATCGTGAGCACTTCGGGATTGAGCGGTTCGCCGGCCGTGACCGCATGGCGCAGCTTGGGGAAATGATAGCTTGCCAGATCCTCGCGGACGATGAGCCGCAGGGCGGTAGGTGGCGCGCACCAGGTGGTGATCGGATAGTCCTCGAGGGTGCGCAGGGCCCTAACCGGATCGAACTTGCCGCGGTTGTCGGTGACGAACACGCAAGCGCCCATCTGCCACGGCGCATAGAAACTCGACCACGCGGCTTTGGCCCAACCGACGTCTGAGATGTTCCAATGGACGTCCTCGGGCGTCAGATCAAGCCAATACTTGCCGGTGAGGCGATGCGCCAACCCATAGCTGGCCTGAGTGTGCAGCACCATCTTCGGATGACCGGTGGTGGCGCTGGTGAAAAACAATATGCCCGGCGCGTCGGAGCGCGTCGGCTCATCCGCAAACGCGCCGGATGCCTCGCCAACCCCGCCATCGAAGTCGAGCCAACCGGCGGCGGCCGCACCAACCGCAATGCGCAGCCCAGAAAAACCGGTTAGTTTCGGGATGCCCTCGGCGTCGGTGACGACGGCGCTGATCCCGGCGGCAGCGATGCGATAGTCCAAGTCGCGGAGAGTTAGGAGAGGGGTTCCCGGCACTGGCACCGCGCCTAGGCGGATCAACCCGAGCATGGCGATCCACCATTGCGGCACCCGGTGCAGCACCAGCAGCACGCGCTCGCCGCGCTTGACGCCACTGGCTTGAAAAAAGTTTGCCGCCTTGCGGCTGAGGTTGGCTAACTCGCTGAAGGTGAATTTCTCCTCGCCTGCGTGGTCGCCGGTCCACCACAGGCCCAAGGCGTCGGGGCGTTGGGTGGCCCATTTCTCGACGACATCGGTGGTGAAATTGAAATGCAGGGGGACGTCAAGCATGTCGGCTTGGGGGCACGAATGTTGGGTTGAAGCATGAGGCATGGGGGGGGGCGGGAAGTGGCGCAGCCTAGCGATCTGCTCCGACGTGCCAAGTAAAATCTCGCTGCCACGCCGCATTCGTCCTAACAAATATTTCGAGTTACCAGGTTTCCGGGGATTTTTCCAGCGAGGCCGCGTCTCAAAGCCAAGAGCAAACGGCATCCAGTGGGCGGCGCGATGAAGCGTCGGCATGATGGAGTTAGCGAAGCAAGGGATGTGGCCAATAAGCACTCAGGGATATGGCCGCACACGCTACGGCACAACGAGTTTCATGATATATCTTGCAGTACTCGCCTTGTCGGCGAAGGCAGCCCACACGGCGTGTGTCTTGGGATCCACGGTGAGTGAAATCAAATTCCCGCAATCGCCGCTTGCGTTTCCAGACTCTGCCGGTTCTAATTTCCCGTCCGTCGCAGCACTGGCGGTAACCCAACGATGAACGGAATCGAACGCATGTGTGCCGCAATCCGGCGGAAAACGCCTGATCGGGTTCCAACATTTGAATGGTTTATCGACTCGTCAGTCGGCATGGCACTGACCGGTTCCGACGATCCGTTGGACGTTGTGGAGCGCCTGGATATGGATGGCATCAACATCCGGCCGGACTATGGCAAGCGCTTCATTGACCGTCAAACCTTTGAGGACGAATGGGGCAGCCGCCGCCAATTGACCGGAGACAGTATTCCTGCGGTGATTGCACACCCGGTGGCCGACCTCACCCGCCACCGGGAATTCAGCTTTCCCGACCCGTGCACTGATGAGCGTTTCGCTACCTTGCGGCGCGCCGTAGAGCGCTTTGGCGACGCCCGCGCGGTGGTGCTCAACCTGCGTGACGGCTTCTCTGACATGCGGGATCTGCTCGGCTACGAAGCCGCACTGATGGCCCCGCTGGCCGAGCCCGAAGCTTGCACCGAGTTTCTCGACCGGATTGTTAGCTACAACCTCGCACTCGCCGCCCATGCGGTCCGCTGCTTCGGCGTGCGAATTATCGCCACCACCGATGACGTTGCCATGGCAACCCGCCCCCTCTTCCATCCCGACGTCTATCGGGAGCAAATATTACCGGCGTTCCGGCGTGCGATCCATGGGTTCAAGGCATTGGGATGCCTAACTATCAAGCACTGCGATGGCAATGTGCTGCCATTGGTGGATGATTGGATTGAGGCAGGCATCGACTGCCTTGATCCGATCGATCCTGGAGCTGGGCTTACCATGGCCGGAATGAAGGCCGCGTATGGCAGGCGCATCGCTCTCAAGGGCAACATCGATTGCGTGAAGACATTGTGCAGCGGAACGCCCGAGGAGGTGCGTGACGAAGTGCGCCGCTGCATCAGCGATGGCGGACCAGAGGGATTGATCGTTTCTTCCAGCAACACGATCCACCGCGGAGTGAAGCCCGCAAATTACCGCGCGATGCTTGATTCACTGCGGGAATTCGGAACTCTTGATAGTGACCCCAACCCACATGAGTAGATAAATGATGACAACTGGATTCATGCTGATTGTGATTGGCGCGCTGTGTGGAGGCTCCTTCGGCCTGCCTAGCAAGTTCGTGGCCAAAGGTACCCCCTGGGAAACCCTCTGGGGCCCCTTCTTCTTTTTCGCCACCGTCCTCCTGCCGCTGCTGGCCGGACCCATCCTCGTGAATCATCTCTTCACCGTCTGCGGCACGCTAACACCCAGCCAGTGGATCGGCCCGGTTGCCTTTGGCTTCCTGTGGGGGCTGGGATCCATGACCTTGGGCCTCAGCTTCGCTTTCGTCGGCCTGTCGTTGGCTTATGCCATCAACTACGGCGTCCAGATCGCCTTCGGCATGATCGTGCCAGCGGCAATTTTCACGCCGGGCGTTTTCGGTACGGCCAAGGGTGCGGTGATGCTAGGCGGTGCGGCAGTATGCATCCTCGGCGTGATCGTCTCCGGCAAGGCGGCACGCATCAAGGAGCATGCCGGCAACACCGGTCAAGCCCCGCGCAATCTCACCAGGGGAATCGCTGTCGCCGTGCTCTCCGGCGTCCTCTGCGCTTGTTATGCCCTGGCGTTCGGGTGCGGCGGCGATGTCATGAAACTAGCATCCGCCGAGCCCTTCGCCAACCCGGAGTGGCGGGCAAGCTTCGCCGTAACCGCCCTCGCACTGTGGGGCGGATCACTCTCGGCATGCGGCTATTGCGCTTATAAATTAACAGCTAACAAGACTTGGAACACGCTGGTGCGTCCCGGGATCCTGCCGGTCTATGCAGTCGCGCTGGTCATGGCCCTGCTGCACGATGGTGCCATCGCCTGTTTCGGCGCCGGCTCCCCAATGTTAGGGGCACTCGGCGTCTCGGTCGGCTACGCCATCTTCATGTCGCTCGCGATCTTCACGGGCACAGTGAACGGGTTTCTAACCGGTGAATGGCGCGGTGCAGACGTGCGCGCCGTGACTGGCATCCGCAGCGCCCTTGCAATCCTCGTGGCGGGGGTCTGTATCCTCGCCTATGCCAACGCGTTATGAAAGGAGTCCCACGATGATCTCTGAACGCAAGCTGGTGGCCGCTATCGACCTTGGATCGGCCTCAACCAAAGTCTGTCTCTATTCGCCCGACGGCCGCTGCGTGGCCTCCGCCTCGCGAGCCACCGAGCGCTTCAATCCCTATGCCGCACAACATCCCGAGTGGGTGTTCTGGAACCCCGACGCAATTTGGGACGGCGTGGGAGCTGCCTGCCGCGAAGTGATGGCCGCCATCGATGACCCCGCTCGCGTCATCGGTGTGGCGGTCACCGGCATGGGCATGGACGGCGTGCCCGTTTCCGGCGACGGACGGGTGCTCTATCCGTTTATCAGTTGGCATTGTGGCCGCACAGCGCCCCAGGCGACCTGGTGGGAGCAGACGATCGGTGCCGAGAAGACGTTTGAAATTGCCGGGTTTCCGCCGTGGGCGATGACCGGTGTGATGCGTCTCCGCTGGATGATGGAACATGAGCCGGAGATCATCAGCAAAGCGGAGTCGTGGCTGCTGTTAGCGGACTTCGTCAATTTCAAACTCTGCGGGGTGCGTGCCACCGACCCAAGCATGGCAAGTTGCATGCTGCTCTTAGACCAAGAGAAACGCCAGTGGTCAGACGAACTGGTCGAACGCTCCGGTATCCCGCGCAGACTCCTGCCCGATGTGAAACCTTCCGGCACCATGCTGGGCTCCGTTTCGGAGGATGCCGCAAGTCTAACAGGCATGCCACTGGGCACTCCAGTTGTGCTGGGCGGCCAGGACCACCTATGCGGCACACTGCCGGTGGGCGCGCACCGGCCGGGCGTGGTTTCCAATGTGATGGGCAGTTGGGAGAACCTGATAGCAACCGTCACCCAACCGGACTGCAATTGGACATTGGGTCGTGCGGGCGTCTGTGTCCAAGCTCATGTCGCTCCCGGGCGCTACGCTGCCTGGGGCGGTTCACCCTCGGCCTCCGCGTTGTCGTGGTTCCGCGAGGTCACCGGCGAGGCCAACCGGCCGTGGGAGGACGTGGTGGCCGCAGCCGAGAGAGAATCGAAAGCCGGTGCGGGCGGCCTGATTTTTTTGCCATATCTATCATCTGCGCCGTGTCCGGTGAACGACAGCCAGGCGGCCGGCGCTTTTGTTGGCCTTCTCAACACGACGCGCCATACAGATATGTGCCGAGCCGTGATTGAAGGTCTTAACTATCAGTTTTTACACATCCTCAGGACGATGGAGGGATGCATGAGCACACGTTTTGATCGAATTGTTGCTTCTGGTGGAGCCACCCGCAATTCATTTTGGCTACAAAACAAAGCCGACGTTTCTGGCATGGACGTGGAGGTCTCCGACATTCAGGACACCTCACCGCTTGGCGCGGCCATGTTGGCGGGTGTCGCCCTCGGTCTCTGGAGCGATCTGGACCAAGCTGCAGAGCGGGTCAAAGGGTCCACCCGGGTTTTCCATCCCAACACCGCGCTCACCGCACGTTACGCACCACTCCTCGAGGTCTATGGCTCGCTGGCAGCCGCGTTGCGCCCCGCCAACCATGCCTTGGCGGAGTGGCGGATCCCTGGAAGCTGTTAGATTGAACAACCCTGGAAACTCGATTCATCAAGCGGCATACGAACGCATCGCCTATGAGGTGACTGAGCATTACCGGATCACCCGTGATTTTCTGGCGAATCCTCAGCGAATGCTGAAGATTTTGTTTGAGCCATAGGCATAGAGTTGTCTATTTCTGAGGTTGAATAGAGCCGACATGCGCTCATCAGCCACTTGGTTCTCACACGAGGTCAGGTGGTCTGAACTTCGTCAGAATATCCCTAAAAATAAGGCCGCCCGGCATGACGCCGGGCGGCTGATAATGATCCATCTGTCCGGCTTGATCCGGCTACGGCTTGACGAGGCGGAAGAAGCCCGAGCCGGTGACCGGTACCCAGTTGTTCATGTCAGGACTGAACTGGAGTTGGTAGCCCGGTGCGCTAATCGGCCATGTGACATGCATGTTGCCATTCCCATCGGGCCCGGAGATGGTAAGCGTCGGCGGGAGAAGCAACGTGAAGTTGCCAGTGGCGGAAACGGGGCCACTGCCTTCGATGTTGTTGGCCTTGACCGTCCATGTATATAATCCGTTAGCCAGCGGCAGTGCGAGCGACAGACTGGTGCCGGCGACATCGCAACTAACAGTTCCACCGGGACCGGTAACAGCCACGGTGTACCCTGTGGCACCGTACACGGTTGACCAAGTCAGTGTCGGGGGGCCATCGGTCACGGAGGAGCCGTTTGCAGGACCGGCCAAAGTGGCGGCAGTGGTGGGTGACAAGCTCAGGTCAAGGGTCACAGACTGGCCACTCCAGGCACCTGT
>CAIQXC010000233.1 GCA_903875675.1 Akkermansiaceae bacterium | reverse complement strand
CTTTTTAATATCTTCCTCAGCGTCATATAACCTCCAGACAGCCGGAGGCATCACCCTGAGGGCAGGGACCACGGCATTGGTTTTGGTCATCTTGAAACGAATTCCGTCTTTGTTGACGACTTGCCCGCCATTGGCATCAAGGCAAATCAAATCGGCCCAACCAGACCCGAATGCAGCAAAACACTCATGAGAATAGATTCTACGCCATCTGGAGCTTGGATTACCTGTGATGGTCCCATCGGTACAGAACGTGACCTCATTTTTCAAAGTATATCTCCACTTTGTGACAAGCAGCGGCGAGCTTTCTCGGTTCGCCAGATCGTCCGCTGTTATCCACGGTTTGGCGGGATCCGATCGCGATAAATCGAGCGCGAGTGCCGAGGCGTTTGATTTGATTTTCGCCGCGGTTTCTCTCCGCAATTCTTGGATCTTCATCTGGAATTTAGCATTTTCCTCATTGCGGAAGACGCTCATTTGGGTGACCATTTTGTCGAGGTCTGCCTTTGCCGCCGCGAAGGCTTCCGAGATTGGCAGATCGGGCTGCGCCGGCTTCAATGTTGGCGAAGAGTTGGATTGGCTGCTGGCAGTCTGAGGTGTGGATCCAGCCGGGATCATTTTGCCCCCGTCCGTGGAAGCGAACCGTTGCCCTTGCCGTAGCTGGTTGGAACCATCCACACGGGATGCAATAAGGTGCAGGTTGCCGTCTTTGCCATGTCCGGTCATCAGGGTTCCGTCCCAGCTCATTGTCATTGTGTCGATAGCCTTGCCATTGTCCCAATTGAGTTGATAGATCCTCGGACTCTTGCCGGGATTCTGACAAGTCCACCTTCCCTTCCTCCCATTTTGCATAAGAACGCCATCCGGTAGAAGCTTGAAGGAATCCCTGCTGTTATTGTCAAAGTACCAACGTCCGAGACCCGGTTCCTGATTCAGGGAGGCGACAGCAGTCGGACTGGGAGAACTACCGGGAGTGAGGAAGGTGTTGAAGCGCACGTCGGCTTGTTTGACCCAGTCATCGATATTCCCCTGTTCGCCTTCCCTGCAGGAAAGTTGGATGCCCTCAATGTTCAGGTCCAGATCTGTTGCCCCAAGAACAAGCAGGTTTTCTATTTTCACCGTTCTGAGCCAACCCACACCGCCGCAGCAGACCCGGCCGTAGAACTGGATTCCATCAGGAATGCCACCCGGAAAGGAAAATTGAATAGCCTCCAGCTTGCGGACGCCTGCCGTGGCAAAATTGCCATCACAGGGTATCCAACCCATCCATCCTCTGGTTGCAGTGTAAATTCGGAATTCCGCTGGAAATGGCAAACCCTTTAGTCTGAATGCATCGACCATTCTGCCTGTGCCAGGGGCTCCTGCAGGAGTTCCATCTTTGCCATAGACCCAATTCTCGGGGGTTTGTTTCACAAAAAGACCATAATTCAATCCAAAAATCGAGCCGGGGCGGGTAGCCAGTGGTCTCGTCTGCGGCCCCTGTTTCGCAAGGGTGGCGGAAAGTGCTTTCACTGCTGTCACGGCGGCCGCCGATGCCTTTCCTGCAGCAGTTGTCAAATCGCGCTGGAATGTGGCAGCATCGGTGATCCTGTAAAGAATTTGGTGATGGTGACGCTGAACGCCGTTGTCATTCCAATCCCCATCCATATCCAAATTCCCCTCAGGCGTCAGAGTATAGGTAAACACATGACGGGAACCACTAACCGCCTGAATCCAATCGGCATGGATTGCATTTCCGATTCGTTTCCCAACAATGAGCGAGGTACTCTTTGTTTCGCCATACTGGATGCCGGAAGCAACATCCCCCCCGTCAACGTGGAACCCGTAGCCAGCATTGCTCCTCAATTCACGAAAGAGTCCGTCGAACTGTGAGATTCGACCTTGGTTGGAGGTACTGGCCACGGAGTCGTTAGCGCGGTCAAAGGGTGAAAGTGGATCTCCTGGGATTGGCGGGGCAGCACCGGTCAGGCTCTTTTCAGGGACTTTCGCGTCGGGAGTTGTCGCTTCATTACCAGATTGCCCCTGTCCGTTGGATGGAGACGCCAGTGGATTGTCGGGTTGGTATGTGCGAGATATCTCGCCGCTAGCGTTGGCTTGCGAGATGTTTCTATCACGCCATCGTGCAACAGCCATATATGTGAATGGGATGGAACCAAGCAATCCTGCCAGCAGCAGATTGCGAACGATTGCATACCGATGATCCCCTTTGCCTTTTGAGACCCCGCTACCCGTGCCCTCCAGTCGCTGAGGTGTTACGGAGGCTGACAACATCTGAGGTGACTTCGGGCTTGGTGTGCGTCCAAGGGGCATCCCCTTGGCAGGCGCAGCAGCGGCGAGTTTGGCTTCCTGCTTGGTTTGCCACGATTGCAATGCTGAATCCAGAGCGCTAATGTCCTGAAAGCGCAGATTGGGATCGGAATTGATCGCCCGTCGGCAAATCGGAACAAGTGAACTGGGGCAGTCAACGAGCGAGGCACTCTCACCGCCTCCGGCCGCTGGTTCACGTCCGTTGAGTAATTGGCAGAGGATCACACCCACGGCATATATGTCCGATCGGCAGTCCGCCGCGTCCGGGTTGATGAAAAGCTCCGGTGCCACATATCCAGGTGTCCCCATAAACACTCCGCCGCTTCTCGACCCATGATGGCGGGCCAGTCCGAAGTCGCCGATCTTGGGCTCCAGAGCGGTTGTCATGAGAATATTAGCTGGCTTGATATCCCGGTGAATAACACCATTTGCATGGGCGTGAGCCAGGCCTGCACAGACTTTTCGGATGATGCGGACAGCCTCCTCCGGGTCCACTTTCACGCCAAGGGCGGAATGATAGAGTGACTTGGCCGGGACGAACTCCATCACAATATATGTCATTGATTCTATCCGGCCAAAATCATAGACACTGATGAGGTTGGGGTGATTGAGGCGTGCCATCGCCTTCGCTTCCGATGCGAATGATTCGCTGAAGTGCTCATTATCTCCACAGGCGTGGAACTGAACCTTGACGGCAACTTGCCGATCCAAGGATTTCTGGAGTGCCTTGAAAACGAATCCCATCCCCCCCTGTGCCACCAACCCCTCGAAGTCATAGCAAATATTCTGGGCTTGGCCGCCGCATTTTCCCTTATTGCACCAGGCTTCCAGCCGTTTTTTGATTTCGTGGCGGTGGCTACATGGTCGATCGCGGAGTTTTTTCGGTGCTTTCCGGGGGAGCCAGCAGGAGCGCT
>CAIQXC010000232.1 GCA_903875675.1 Akkermansiaceae bacterium | reverse complement strand
CCCACCGCCGCAGGCGATCCCCTACCGCCGCAGGCGATCCCCCACCGCCGCAGGCGATCCCCACCGTCGTATGCGGTCGGCTTTTTTCAAATAAACTCAAGAATAGTCAAAGCCACCCGCTACCCACTCAGACCCTTATCATCTAACCAACCAAATCAAAGGACTTACCGAATCTCAGCTTTTTCCATTTCGGAATCGCTGGCAAGCGTTCACTGGCCTTTGATCCACACCTGCGAACGGCCACCGCGATTGAGACGGGCGTAATTGGGCACCGCAACAAACGGCTTGCCGTCACTGAAACTTCCCTTGATGACATCCACTCCGCCTAGCAGATCCGCCTGCCACACACTCGTGAGAGGGGCATCCGCAGCGAGCACTGAATCGAGGGGTTGATCGACGCTTTCAATGTTATAGACGAGCGGACCACGACGCAGTGCCACCCGGCCTGTGGTGGCGGCAATTTTTGCACTGGGCTTGATGCGTTGCAACGTCAGCGGCAGGTCCAGTTCCACGCGATCGCCGGCCTTCCACTCACGGCTGACGATGGCATAGCCGTGCTCGATGACCGGCGTCACGGGCTGACCGTTGAGCGCAAGTGAAATGAGCCCGGAAACCTCTGGTGTGTTCGTATAGAGCGGACTGGTCTGGCGGTTAGGGATGCGCAACTTCAGTGCGAAGGTGGCTGGCTTGGCGGGGTTGAGGGTGACGGCCACCTTGCCTTTGGATGGGTACTCCGTCGTTTGCACAACTTGCACGGAGGTGCCGCCAAGCTTATCGATATTCACGGTGCTGCCGGCGTAGAGGTTGACAAACAAGGCGTCTGCGCTGCGGGTGTACATCCATGTGGGCAGGTTGAGCAGGGTCCGCGGGATATTCCCAACGCAGCAGGGGCAGCCGTGCCAGAGGTAGCGTTTCTCGGCGGAATCCAGCGGATTGGTGTAGGTGAAATTCTTGCCATCCAGATCGACGCTCCCGAGCACTGCGTTGTAGAGGGTTTCCTCGAACAAGTCGGCGTAACGGGCGTCCTGCCAAGTCATTTGCAGACGGTGTTGGAAGAATACCTCGCCGCAACCTGAGCAGGATTCGCAGTATGCATTGTTCGGCAAAGAGTAGTCCTTGCCGAAACCCTCCGAGGTTTCGCCGCTGCCAACACCACCGGTGACATAATATTTGCGGTTGACGATGTTGCTCCAAATCGATTGCACAGCGCTGCGGTAATCGGCATTGCCGGTCTCCATCGCAATGTCCGCCAGACCCGTATAGAAATACACGGCACGCACCGCGTGACCCACCGCCTCATATTGTTGGGCAAGCGGCAGATGCGATTGGTCATACTCGTCACCGCCGTGGCGCGAGTCCAACAGAAACTTCGATAGTGCGAGATAGTCTTTGGCCTTGGCCGGCTCGCCCATCGCCACCAAATGGCGGGCAAGCTGGACCAGCGCCATTTCCAGCTCCTGATGGCCATCATACCACGCCTGCTTCGGGGCCGGGCCAATGTTGCGCACCCAGCAATCGGCGAGGCGGATGGCCGCGTCCAGCAGGCGGCGGTCCTTGCCACCAGTCATCCGGTGGTGGGCCATGGCCAGATCGATAAAATACCCGGCCTGATAGCCCTCATGATCGCCGACGTTAGCCCAGCGTTTTTGGCCTTGAATGATATATTGGGTGTGCAAGTAACCATCCGGGGCTTGGGCGCTGAGGATTTTAGGAATCCACTCGTCGAGGGTTTTGCGGAGGGCGGCTTGGGAGGCGATAATCTCTTGGTCGCCTTGGGCATCGATGAGTTGAGCAAGGCACATGGATTCGACAATGTTATAGAACCAGCCGTCGGAAAACACCGGGCCAACGTGCACCGCATCCGTCTTGCCGGCGAGCTTGCGCCCGGCCTGCACAAAATTCTCGATGCTGCCCTCAGGCGTCTTGGGGTCGCTCATCTTGCGGACGCAGTGAGGGATCCAGTTCACGATAAGACTCTTGATGCGAGGGCTCCAGAACGGGCTGCTCACCTGATAGGGCGTGGTCCACAGGGATTCGAGGTGGGCGGCGGGCGGCGGCCCTACCACCGATACGCTCACCGTGTCGGATCCCTTCAACTCACCGTCATCGGCGGATAATTGCAGGACATATTCGCCGGGTGTCGCAAAGCTCGCGGTGGTCACTGCGGCGGCGGGATCTGCGAATGTGACATCGCCCGGGCCTGACACCTTGGTCCAGCCCAGGGTGAGGGTTGACTTGGGCTTGCCGTCATCCCGGGCCTTGCCTGATAGATATGTCTTTCCCGGCAACACCACCGTGCGGGCGACACCTGCGATGGCGGTCGGTGCGAAGTTAGGCGAGTGGCCGGAGTCGATCACACGCCATTCGAGCACACCAGTTGAGCTTTGGCCGTCTCCATCCATTTCAAGCCGCAGCTTGTCCGTCTTGAGTTCGGGAAACTCAATGGTGTTGAAGCGGTTGCCCTCGACGCCCAGAACCTTGGCTCCGGGAATATCCGCAAATTGCTGGCCATCCCAGTACTTCAGGCGGCAAGCTTTCGGCAAGCGCACGCCGCCGCCGTCACTGAACCAATAGACGCCGGTCGAGTTGATAGATACGGCCTGCGGCCATGCATACTGCAGCCACTGGGTGCCATGCTGCGGCCAGTTTCCGTAGGTACCGTGGCTCTTGTCACCCGAATCGCGAGGGGTGGCTCCGTCCTGGATCGCGAGGAGTTTTTCGTGGCCCGAGACGAAGGACGTCGAGGCTGCGGCGACCAGCGCGAGGTTGGCAGCGGTGGATGCGGCGACTGCCGATTGCGCGGCGGCCTGGTGCGTGATGACGGCCGCTAACAGCAGGCCCAATGCTTGGTATTTCATAGGTGAATTTTCTGAGTTAATTGTATGTTCCATCATTCAGGGAACCAGTTCGGAAGTAAACTCGGTTTCCACGTTTTCGAGAAACAAGCCTTGGAACTGACCCGCTTGCAGGCCATCGGGCAGTTGCACCTCAAGTTTATGCGGGGCATCAGGCTTGAGCGTGGACACATCGGCATAGAAGCCGGTAAACGTGCGCTCACGACCTAACGGGAAAACATCGCTGTAGGCCTTCTTGACCTCAACCACCTGGCCGTCAATCTTGAGGTCCACCTGCCAGGTGTCTTTGGGATCCGCGATCTGGATGAAAAGCAACAGGCGGTCAGAACCGCGCCATGTGGCTAGCAATTCCTCGGCGGTGTACTCCACCGGCCAGGCCTTGCGGCGGGCGGCGAGTTGTTCGAACACGCGCTTCGGCACGCTCAGATCCGCATGGAACACCTTGTCCGCAAAGCGGCGGTCACTCATGCCCACCTGCTGACAGTGGTCGATGCGTGCGCCGGCAAAGCTAACCGGCATGGTTAGCACGTCATTCTTGCTCTGAAATCCTGAGATCTCGCGACCATTGACGCTGACTTTGCTCACCTTCTGGCCGGCCGGCAGAAGCACCGCCAATTCAGTCAAACGACCCGCTTCACCGGTGACCCCGGTGAGCAGCAAACGCTCGCCGTCGAGGCTGGCCTTGCCGTTGGCTTGAAGAAGGGCCGGGCGCTTGATCGAGTTGGCGGGCACCACTTCCAGCACCAAGGCCTCCGGGCCTTTGATGGGCAGGCTGACCTTGTCGCCAAGGTGCCACAAGCCGCCACCCGCTTTTCCTATCAAACGTCCAACGTTCGGATAGAGTTCGCGCAGGATGAACGCGTCACCTTTGGTTAGGCCGATTCCTGCATCGAGGGTCACATCTGCCTGCATTTCGTGATAGTTCGGATTGAACAGGAAGACGAAGCCGTGGTCGCCGTCGCAGGCGGCGGTGCCGTCGCCGCGGCCGAGCACTGGAGGTCCGATGATAGGGCGGAGTTTTTTGAGGAGCGCTCGGTTGGTGTCGGTCCAATCCATCCATCCGCGCAGCCACTGTTGCTCGGCGGGCAGGAAATGCTTGAACTCAGTTTCGTCACGGGCCGGCAGCAAATCCACCACGTGATTGAACGGCGCGGTGCCAATGGAGGAAATAACGGAATAACGCCAGCCCAACAAATCCCAGTCACGGGCATGGAAGGCACGGTCGCGAACGCATTGGCCCTTGTCATCACTGCGCGGCGTCTGATGGGTCATGTAGCCCGGCACCACTTCCCATGGCGTGAATTGCTCCATGTGATAGAACCAGGTCGCCCAGCGCTGACGGTCGCCCGAGACACGACTGAAGTGGAGGTCAGGAAAATTTTTGAATGAGCCGGGTTGTTCGTCGCTGGTGGTTGGGTGGGGATAGGAACCGGCGAGCCATGTCCACGGGCCATACCATTGGTATTGTTGGCGGCCGTCGATGACCACGTCTGGAATGCGTCGGCGCAATTCCTCGAGGATGCGCCTGCAACCATTCCACTGGGCGTATTTGCTCGTCGGGTTGGCACCTTCCTTGGTCGGTTCGTAGGCGATCCACCAGTGGTCAAAGCAGTAACCGCTGATGCCCGTGCGTTTTTGAAAGGCCACGAGTTGATCAACAAACCAGTCCTGAAAACTGCGCACACCGGTATCCACACCAACATAGCCGCCGGTCTTTCCACCGCACCATGCCGTCCATTCGGGATTTTGTTTCCAGCCAAGTGTCGGATAGGCATAGGCCACCAACTTCACCTGCTTGGCCTTGGCGTAATCGAGCATCTCCTGGATCGACGCCGGAATCGGATCCTTGGCGATGTCCCATTGGCCCATGCGAATTTTCTGGCCAAGGCCCAACCACAAACAATTTTCCCAACCCCATGCGTCGGCATTGTCCTTGAGCGGTGCGACCTCGCTGTTAGCCGGGGTAAACAACGCGTTGTCCACGCCGATGGCGGCGCACTGGTCGAGGATGCGCTTCCATTCACTGCGCCCACCTGAGGTGGCCACATCGATCTGATAGTCATTTTCGCACCACGGCACATGCACCCTCAGGCTCTTGTCCGGCCGGAATTGCACGAAGGCATCAACGCAGCGGGTCATCGCATCAAACTCGGCCATGTCCAGCGTGGGCTGGCCGTCGAACGCGTGCTCCGGTGCCTGCACATACTTCCATTCGGCGAGATTGTGCATGGGCATCTCATTACCAGTTAGGGTTTGCAGGCCGATGCACACGCGGTCGGAGGCAAACGGCCCGTAGGCTGCGCTCCATTCGAACTCGGGTTGATAGCCCATGGCAATCTGCGAGTCCTTGCGCTGCCATTTGAGAAATGGGTTTTGAATTGCCAGGAAGGCGCTCCATGTGGCTTTCGCATCGGGTTTGCCGAGGCGCAGAAACACCGCGCCACTGCCGTTGCTAGCCTTGATCTCGCGGGCCACCGAGGTATGGAGTTCGCTCCGGAAGACCTCCACATCGTTGACGCGGCACTTGCTGTCTTTGGGCAGCGTGAGCAACAGTTGTTTGCTAACAAATTGCCAGCTAGGCTTCAACTCATAGACCACCTTGAGTTGCTTGTTGCCGGCGGCATAGGTGTAGGTGACGCTTTGCTCGTCGTGGGCGGTGGCGGTGAGTTGAAGGGCGGGCACAGCGAGTGGCTCGCCGTCAATCGTTAGCTTGGCAGTGTCCTTGTCAAAGCTGAGCTTGGCAGGCGAATTGGCCAGCGCCAGACCGGTCAGCCCGCCGTCATCGAAGTCGGCTGTAATCTGGCCGTTTTGCAGGTGGATGGGTGCCGCAACGGCGAGTGCGGGAGCCAGCAAGCCGAGCCCGAGGGCAACGGGCAGGCAGCAGGTCAGGTGGATGGCGGTCGGTTTCATGGGTGGATGGAAGGGATGGGAAGGGAAGGACTTGTACTACGGAGGGCAGGCGGGCGAACTAGCGAGGCATAGGGAAAACGATTTGAGATTGACTGCAATCCCAAACATCCGGCATTCGCAATTCACACAAGCCATTTCGCTAATTGAACATTCAATTGTTAGTGACTGCGGAAGACGGCGATTTCGGCCAAGCCGATATTTTGGCTGCTAGGTTTGACCTCGTTCACGGCGAAAATCAACCACTTCACACGTTTGGCGGGAAACTTGATCTCCACCCCCTTGCGTGCGTCGTCGGGCAATTCGCCCACCTTGATGCTGGTGCCGTCGCTAAAAAACAACATGCCAGAGCGGATTTGGTCGAGGTCATTTCGGCGGTCAAAAAGACAGATGCGGTCAATAGATTGTTCCTCCGGCCAGGTCAGGCGCACAGTGGCGGTGTCGCGCTCGCCGTTGCTGCACCACTCGCGATGAGTGTCGCCGGGGTACCCGTCAACAGCCCCGTCGGTTAGACCGGCTATGTCATAGTCGGGATGAGTGGAACTGACGGTGATGGTGGCACGCGGGGCGATGTTATCAGGCCCGTTGAGAGGGCTAGGTGGGATGACCGGATCGGTTGGGGCGAGCAGGCGCACTTCCTGCAGGCACATGGCATAGCGGCTGCCGGGCGGCCGGGACAGAAAGGTGGTACCGCCCCAACCGGAGCTGAAATTTGCGGCATAGCAGAGCCACAGGCTGCGACCATCGCCACCGATAAACTTGGAGGGAATGTTCACAAAGTATGCCTGCTCACCAAAATGATTCAGATAAGCAGCGAGTTTCCACGGGCCGGTGATGCGATCCGACTCCAGCAGATAGGTATGGTACCGGGACACCGTGTTGCCGCCGTCCGTCACACACATCAAATATTTTTTGAGCGGGGCGTTATAGGTCATGGTCACGCAGCCAGCGTGATCGCGCCATTCGGCGATGGGTTTGATTTTCGTGAAGTCATGGGTCCAACTGGCCTCGCCATTGGGCTGGTTGCCAGCGAAAAATTCGTATTTACTCGCATCGTTCATGGTATCGATGCCCGGAGTCACCCGTGTTAGATACGCCTGATCGGCGGTGATCCAGCTGTTATATGCGAAGCGGCGGTCCTTGCCATCGCTGGACCCCTGAGCCACCAGATAGGCCTTGCCGTCCGGTGAGTGCTGCATCGCCTTGCCGAAATCGACAAAATGCGGGGCACCGATTTTGACGGGTTCGCCGTTGAGTGCGTGCTCGCCGAAGAGCGGTTTGGCGGGTGTGCAGGGCGTCTGGGTCCACGTCTTGCCTAAGTCGGTGGAGGTGCGAAAGCCGACGAATGGCCCGAGCCACGGCCAGTTGTAGAGGATTCCATCATCGCGCCGGATGCCACCACTCGGGTGCAAACAATAGGTGCCATAATACCAAACGCCATGATAGACCAAGCTGCCACATGGGTACCGCCCCTCATAAGGACGCGGGCTCGATTTAAAAATCCCTTGGTCGGTGACCTTTAGCTTGAGCGGGTCGTCGCCGAGGATGGTGGCATGGCCGGTGGCGGCATCATCACCGCCGGAACCGGAACCCAGACCATTGACGTTGCCATCGGTCCATGGCGAATATAGATTGCCGTCTTCGGCCCACGACGGGTACCAAGTGTCAGCACCCGTGTATTCCGCGTGCCGACCGGTGAACGCCAACCCAACCAGCGAATCAGATTTCTGATAGGGACAATCCGCCGGAATCTCACCCGGCCACGGCGAGAGCGCATGGGCGGGCGGTGGCGGCGGGGCGTCAACCAAAGTGGTGGTGGCCGGATCGGCGGCGATGGCACGCGTGGCTAACCAAAGCGCACTGAGAACCATATTAGATGAGTATTTCATAAGCATCACGGATTGGTGGTATCGACTGGAGTCCTTGAAGAGCAAAGGTAGATGTGGTTAGATAATATCACTTATCTTGGGTCTTGAGGTCTGAGGTGAAGCCCCGCTACTTGCTGGCGGCCAGGTTGGCGATTTCGGCGGGCGTTAGGGCGCGGCTATAGATACGCAGCTCGTCCATCGATCCTTTCCACATCCGGTCGCGGCCATTCCAACAACCGAGTTTGACGCGGCTGAGATCCACGGCGCGGGCGCTCTGGGTTTGGGCGCTGGCGTCCTCGATGCCGTTGACGTAGAGTTTGAGGAGGTGGGCCTTGGCATCATAAGTCATGGCAAGATGGACCCACTGGCCGAGCCGGTCCTGCGTAAACTCGAACTTCGAATGGACCTCACCGATGCCGTTGAGATGCAGATTGACCTTCTTGTTATCCTTGGCGACGTTCCAATGAATGTCTCCCCATGTCCAGTCGTCACAATGCAGAACCGAGGCATAAACGTCCTTGGCGTAATCCGCCAGATCAACCCACAGTGCAATGCTCACCGTCGTTTGCAATCCAAAACTGGGAAGTTCAAGAAACCCCTTCTCCCCGTCCAACTGCAAACCCTTGCCTCGCTTGCCATCTGCATGACTGGCACCATTTGCCAACTTTGCATCTAGCTTGTTCGTTGAAAGATCCCGCGCTATTCCCCCATCCTCCTCGAACGAGTAATACGCCAGCAGATCACTGGCCGGCGGGGCGATCCGGACGATTTCCCGCGGCAGAATCACGGCTTGGCTGGACTCCCCATCCATGCCGACGACGCCCGTGACGGCCACCGTGTTGCCCAGCCCGAGCTTGACCATCGGCGCATAGTGCTTGGTTTGCACCTTGATCGGGGCCCCGCCTGTGGCATCGCCCAAGATGAAAAACGCAGCGTCCCCCGCCACCTCCCTCACCACGCCTTGGATGCTAACCAATCGTCCTGCCGCACTTGCCAGCCCGGAAATCCTGGCAGGGCTGGCTGGAGCGCTGCGTGTGGCACCGCTGGTTGGAGGACTGGTCAACACGATGTAGCGCTCCCTGTTGGGCTTGGTTTTGATCGTCCCAGTTAGACTGACACATCCATCCGCGGCGCATTTATCCTGGCCGGTTTTGCCATCCTCGACGCGTATGCCGGATTTGCCATCAAGCTCGGCAACATAGAAAAAGTCAGTCGCGCGATCCAAGCTGAGCGGGTCTGCCGCAGCCAGGGTCACGGCCTTGCCCATAAGCACAACCGGCGTCCCATCCTTGAGTTGGAGCGCTTCCTCGATGGTCATGAACTTTTCGCGTTTGGCTAGATTGGCAATCTCCGCCTCCGTTAGCACTTTTTCAAAGATCCGGAATTCATCCACTTCGCCGCAAAACCCGCGAGCGCCGGCTTCGGCACCGCCAAGCCGGGCAGGCCGGAGCAGGTTGATGACCGGCGCGGCGTCTAACTTGCGGATGGCGTCAAGTTTGCCATCCACAAAGAAGGCGACGGATTTAGCGGCCGGATCATAGGTCACTGCGACGTGCCGCCACTCGCCCGCTTGGGCCTGGGTGAAGCGGAACTCCGACAATTGCGGCGGCATCCCCTCGATGGCCAATTGCAAGGCACCTGTGCCATTAAGCACAAGCCTGAGGGCACCGCCATCGGCACACAACAAGCTGGCATCGGGGTTGACCTGATGGGGGTTGATCCAGGCAGCAAGGGTGGCGCTGTGCAGTTCTCCTATCGGCGAGATGGCGACGTAGGCCCCTGCCCCGTCCAGTTTGACGGCCCGGCCGCGCATGCCCATGCTG
>CAIQXC010000231.1 GCA_903875675.1 Akkermansiaceae bacterium | reverse complement strand
CTACAAACACCGCAGATGTCGGTTCGACTGCAACTCGTGCTCCGCCAAATTTTATCCGATGATAGCCCGGCACATTCTCTAAGCATGGGCAACCACTTGGCACGCGCCGCGAGACGCGGCACGCACGGCCTGCGGCCGGAGGCACGCAGCCACGTGGCGTGGGTTGCTGCCGCCTGTCGTCACGCCTGCCTGTTGGCGGGCTGGTGAGCAGCGCCACCCCGGCGGGCAGGCTCGTCAAATTCCAAGCATCCCGAGGATGTTTCGTGACGATTTCGCCAAAACAAGGGGATTTTTTCCTTCATTTGCCCCTGGCTTGACGCGCCATGCCCACGGGTGACCCGGGCGCGTGGCAGGAAGCGCGTGGAGGGATGGCGACATCGGCGGAGACGGTGGAACGTGAGCACGGCACTGTTAAGCGGCATGCATCCTCGGGCGATTCGGCGCTTTGTGATTGTCGAAGTGGCCGGATCGGCTACAACCGCGCGGCGATGGTGAATGAATCTTCAAAGTGGCATCGAATTGCGCAGGTCTTGGCGTGGCTGGGGGGCGTGCTGATGGCCCTGACGCCGTTTGTGCGGGGTTGGTCGATCACGCTGGGTGCCATCACGTGCCCGGTGCGGGTGTGGCCGGGCAATTGCATTGTCGAATGGATCGTCGCCGGGGCGTTGGTGATGGTGGGTGGAAGTTGCGGCGGCTACGGATGGGAGCATCGTGCTGGGGGCCGCTGGGGGCCGCTGTTTTTGATGGGTTTCGGGCTGGTCGGTTGTGTGGGCTGGTTGGGGCAAGCGGTTTATTGGGTGGTGCTGGCTGTGTTGCTAGGCGCGGTGGTGATTTCGGTGCTGCGCAGGATAGGGTATAACTGGCGGGCCAAGGTGCGTGCGCCTGCCGTCGGCTGGAACGGGCTGCTGTGGGGCTTGGTGTTGGTGTTGGCGGTGGCGAGTGATTGCATCATGTTAGAGCAAGTCAAAGGCGGCGCGGCTGCCGTATGGGGGTTTGTGTTAGCCCGGTGTCTAACCCAGTTGGTGATCGTGGCATTGGCTTGGTTTGGGTTGCAGCAATTCGTGCGTTACTCGCCGCCGGGCACACGCTGGCTCGGCGGGGTGGCCGTTGGGCTGGCGCTGGTGGCACTCGGCGCGGAGATCGGCATGCGCAAACTCTGGGGCAAAGGCTTGGTCCTGTTTTTTGGCGAACTGACGGTCGGTGGCAAATTCGATCTGTTGCGGGTGCTGCAAGGTGGCGGCGTCCGCATCACGTTGCCCGGCTGCTTGGCGGTGGCGGGGGTGGTGGCGCTCGTCAGCGGGATTGTACACGGCACGGCATGGCTGTCGCAGCGGTTAGGCTTGCGGTTGCGGCCTGGCGGATTGTTGTGGCTCGCCTTGGGTGCCTGGCTGTTGTTGCTGGTGGAGCAATCGTCGGAAGCGCGGTGGAACGGGCGGGTCGGGCGCTGGTGGCAACGTCGCAGCTGCATGATTCATTTATGCTCTGGAGTCGTTGCGCCGGGTCTCGCTTCCTATAATGTACGATTTCGTGAGCCACTGCGGCCACGAGACCTCAGCATCAGTCGGCGACCCGATGTGTACTGGTTCATTGTGGAAACCCTGCGTGGCGATGGAGTCCGGCCTGAGATCATGCCATTTGTCAGCCAGTGGCGCGATCACGAGTGCCAGCCGATCCGCGAAACCCGATCCGCTGCCAACGCCACTCATCTCTCGTGGTTTGCCATGCTGAGTGGAAAACCACCCCTGTTTTGGGATACCGAACGCCGGGCCCAGCGACCGGCACCATTGCTAGAAGCCTTGCATGCTGCCGGCTATCGCAACGAAGTGCGCTCCTCGGCCATTTTCAACTACGCGGAGATGGACACGACCAACTTTGGTCACGGCGAAGCCACCGATGTGCTACTGAGCCTCAACTCGGAGAACCACGAATGGCCAGAGGGCATCAGCGAGCGCGACGTGCACGTTCTGGATCTGTGGCGCAATGCGGTGCTGGCCAGGCCCGCAGGCAGCACCCTCCGCTTGGTGGCCGTGGAGTCCCCGCATTATCCATATAACTGGGCGGCAAACTTCGCCCCGCCCTTTGCGGATTTTGCCCAATCATCGTGGTTTCCGATGCACCCCAGCCCGCAAGATGTCGTGCAAGTCAGACACCGCTATTGGAACTCACTGGCTTGGGTTGACCAGCTCCTCGGACAATATATCGGGTTTCTCAAAGCGCATGACCGCTATGACGACTCTGTGATCATCGTCACCGGAGATCATGGTGAGGAGCTTCAGGAGCACGGGGTTTGGTTTCATACATCCGGCCTAACTACCGAGGAAACCGTGGTGCCCATCCTCGTTAAATGGCCAAAGGCGTTAGGCAGGGGCCAGCCTGTGGCACAAGCCAGCCATCTGGATATCATGCCCTCCATTCTGGATGCGTTAGGCTGCCCGCCAGCCCAGTGGAACGGCTTGGCCGGCCACTCGTTGCTCCAAGGCGGAGACCCCACCAATCTGGTCATGAGCCACTATGCCTCGCAAAACGGCGAGGGCATGCTGTGGCGCTGCAACGGCTTCGAGGCCGCCTTCGCTTGGGAAAAAATCTGGGTACCCGGGCTGCCCACTCACATTTGGCTGGAGCGCATCACCGGCCCGAATGGCACCATCCCAGTGGACACGCCTGCAGCCGCCACCGCCGCCTTGCACGAGTATTTTCCCGATGCGATCGGGCGCTGGTTTTCCCAGTTCGAGTGAGCGCCGATGTGCCGATGGCGTGTCTCGTAGCGGCGTGTCAAGGAATCCAGTAGCGGTGTTAGGGCGCAAGCGGATTGACGGCATGCACGCGAAAAAACCGGCTCGGTGAGTATGGGTGCGGGAATGCCTCGGTGGTTGCCGGGCCTGCCGGAGCTATCAGCCCAAGGCCGCTATCGAACCAGGATTTCAAATCAAGGCTTTGCTCGATGACATAGTTACGGGTCATCACCGAGCGCCAAGTGAGAGTGGTGGCCGTGCCGCCCGGCGCGGTGGTATAACTGGTGATGGCCAGCACGCTGGCCGGATCGTTAGGGTCGGTGCCAGCCAAATACTCCTGAAGATTTGTCGCGCCATCGCCGTCCGTGTCATCGTTAGGGCCAAAGCTCAGCGTTCCAAAATGGGTCAGCTCCCAGGCGTCAGGCAGTCCGTCGCCATCGCTGTCCAAGCCGGGAAGCAGCTCATCAGTTTGGACGAGAGCCGAGGCGTTGTTGAGGGAAATCCAGCCACAATTGGCGCTGTAAACGGAGCCGCCGAACTTGCCGGTCAAGAGGTCCACATGCGGATCGCCGTTGTTCTCAAAGTTGAGCCAACCGATGTTGGCCGCGTAGGCATAGCCGCGCAGCTTGCCATCGGCGGTCAGATTGACGCCAAAATCACTGGCGCTATGGTTCTGGTATTGAATGCCGTTGACGGGTGTACCGCTGCCCAGATTGATCCAACCGAAGTTGGCCGAGAATATCCAACCGGAACATACGTAAGAACCAATCGCCGCGCCGTGGGTCGCATCAGCGTGCCAGTCGAGCCACCCGGCATTGGCGGCGTAAGCGAATTTGTTTACCGGATTGATGGTGGTGGCCGCCTCGGCATGCCACCCGACGACCACGGTCGCTAGCAGAAGTGTGACGAACGGATTCATGGGGTGTGCGGAGCAAAATCACTGGCAGACCCCGGTGGCGGGATTGCATGTGCCGATCGAGCAGTTGACCGGGTTGGTTCCGATGCAGACGCCGGACTGGCAAACGTCAACCTGGGTGCAGGCATTGCCATCATTGCAAGCGGTGCCGTTGGCTTTTGGCGTGTGGGTGCAGACACCGGACTGGCAAACGTCGTTGGTGCAAGGGTTGCCATCGTCACATTGGACGGAGGTGGTGCATTCGGCAGGCACACATGTGATACCATCGCCGATATAACCCGGCGTGCAGATACAGACGCGCGAACCGATGGTGTTCGTGCAGGTTGCATTCACCGAGCAACCGCCATTGTTGGTCGCGCACTCGTCAATATCACTGCAGACGCTTGGAGAGCCTGCGCAGGAAAACCCGGGTTGGACCTTGCAAGTGGCTGAGCAACCGTCGCCATTGATGGTGTTGCCATCATCACACTCTTCGCCGGGTTCGAGGATACCATTGCCGCACACCGCAGCACAAGAAAGTCCCTCATCGACTTTGCCATCGCAGTTATTGTCCAAGCCATCGCAAATTTCTGCGGATGGCTGGTAGGTCTGCACGCATACTAGGACGCCATTGATGCAGGCGGTGGTGCCTGCGGCGCAGGCTCCTAACAATCCGGTATTACAAGACAAGCCGCCGCCACTGTTGCAATGGAGAACACCGCCGCAGCCGTCTGCTATCGTACCGCAGGTCACTTCCTGCGCGGCACAGGTCGTCGGCACGCATGGAGGATTGCAGTTGAGTACGCCGCCACAACCGTCACTGATGCTACCCGAGTTAACGCCTTGTGCGGCACAGGTGGTCGGCACGCATGGAGGATTGCAGTTGAGCACGCCGCCACAACCGTCGGCAATAACGCCCGAATTGACCTCTTGCGCGGCGCAGGTCGTCGGCACGCATGGAGGATTGCAGTTGAGCACGCCGCCACAACCGTCAGCGATAACGCCCGAATTGACCTCTTGCGCGGCGCAGGTCGTCGGCACGCATGGAGGATTGCAGTTGAGCACGCCGCCACAACCGTCGGCAATAACGCCCGAATTGATGCCTTGCGCGGCACAGGTCGTCGGGACGCATGGAGGATTGCAATTGGGAATGGGGGTATGCACGCAAGCACCCGTCACGCAGGTGTCAGTCGTGCAGGCATCGTTATCATTGCACTGCGCGGCAGTGGTGCAACCCGCGTTGTTGCAACCGACGATGGGCAGGTGCAAACAACTGCCGCCCTGACAAATGTCGGTGGTGCAAGCGTTGCCATCGTCGCAGTCCGCTGCGCTCAGACAACCGGCAGCCTGCATGCCGCAGCCGAAGTTAGCCCAAGCATTGGAATTGACGAACGCGGTGCCGGGCGAAAGCAGGATCTGGCCATAGTTGTTTCCGGCAGCTATCGCATAATCCGTAACCGTGTTGCTACAGGCGTTGTTGCGAATGACTAGATTGCCCGTGCCATTGATCTGAAACCCCTGCCCGTTGTTTTGGTTAGACGAATTCCCGTCCACACGGTTGCCGGTACCCGTTGTCAGCAATCCAGCCTGACCGGCACCAGCACCATTGCCGGAACTGGTATTGTCAGTCGCCTGGCAGTTCGACGCGATGACGATCCCGCTGTTGGCATTGGCCTGCGCGACACACCGGAAGACCGTGCCGCCATTGCCTAACACCAAGCCCCGCCCACCGTTACCCGCCGCCGTGCACAACGTCACCAGCGAGGCGGATCCCACGCTGGCTCCATCGCTAGCATTGTTAGAAATGGCTAATCCCTCCAGCCGGCATTGCGCGGCCAGGGACAAATCCACTCCGGCACCGCTGCAATCGCGCACGCTGCCGTTGGCCACCGCCACCCCTTGCACACCCGCCACTGCGGACAAGCCAACCTGGCAATTCAGAATCGAGAAGCCGCGCAAATCAATGGTCACCCCGCTAGCCTGCACAACGATGCCGTTCTGAGAGCCGCCACCGTTGAGGTTGGCCGTCAAATAGTAGGAACCTGCCGATGTGATGACATAGCCGGCATTTTCGATAAGGGCGCGCGGCTCCATTTGCTGCAGCGTCTTCATCATAGGTGCCGGCGCTCCGGGCGGTGCCAGTGGCCCTTGAGCCGACAGTGGCTGGGCCAAAAGCATCAATCCAAGCATGGGCACTCCCCATGAGATCGCAGATAAGATTTTCATAAGCTGGCGGCGTCAGCGCGATTCGAGCGAAATCTGCGGGCATTGCAAGAAATATTTTCCCGAATTTCATGAAGGCCGCCGGGACCGAGGCGGCGGAGATCAAGATAGACGTGGCGGCTGGGGCATCGGGTGGCGGTGGCTGGCCCGCAACAGGTAAACAGCAGCTGCCAAAAGCAACAGCGCCCGCCCGAAGGCGAACGGCACCGACTCCAGCATCTGCTTGGCCGGGCCATCACCAAGAAATTCCACCTTGAGGCAACCACAGGAAATCTGCAGGCCCCTCCCCCATGCCTGACCGGTGGCCAACACAAAGACGCTGCAAAGGATGGACGTCCACAACAAGGCAGCGCGGCGCAGTCCACCCGCCACCAGCAGGATCCCACACAGCAACTCCAGCCACGGCACCACCGTCACCGCCAGCCGCACTAACGGCTCAGAGAGCGGCAATTTGTAGGCGGCCAGATGCGCATGGAATTCCTGAAGATTGGCGATCTTGCCCAGAGCCGCCCATAGCAGGATGACTGCTAACAACCAGCGCAACCCCACCTTGAGGTCGAATTCCACCTCGATCTTCATGGGGCGGGCGAAGCCGGGGTTGTCTGGGCCAGGGTGTATTCGGCAAAGCCGCCGGGCATCTCGCTGATGCTGCGAAAGCCACCCACCGCTGCGAGTTGGCGGGCCAAGTGCTGCGAGGCGCCGCATGTGTTGGCACCGCAATAAATCACCAGCGCGCTGTCCTTGGGCAAACCAGTGGCAAACGCCTGCAACTCAGGCAAAGGCGCATTCGACGGCAAACAAACCGCCCCAGGGATATGCCCCAAGTCAAACGCCACCTTGGGGCGCGCATCCACCAATACGATGGCTTTCGCCTCTAACAACCCGCGGACCTGTGGCCAAGTCAGCCTGGGCACCTCGGTTTGGGCCACCGCTGGCATCGGATGGGCCGGGGCTGGTTGCGCAACACTGCCAGCCGCCCCCTCCAGCGTCATCGACACCGTTTCGTTAAAAACCCCCGGATGCACCAGTCCTGGTTTCGCCACCGCCACGTCGGAAACGGCACCTGCGACGGCCACCGCCCCGGCTGGAGTCGGCGGCGGCGGGCGCACTCCAAGCGGACTGAGCCCGTTGTAGAAGACACCGAAGACAAGCGCGGCGGCGAAAATGGAGGCGGCCTGCAACCACAGCCGGGCGTCGGTGGCAATGGCCGGATCATGGGGTTGGTCGGGAGGTGGGTTCATTTGGCGGAAAGCAGTTTTTCGATTTCGGCCTCGACGAAGGCCATCGGCTTGGCACCGACCAACAACAAGCCGGTCACATGGCCCCCGGTGGCGCGCCCCAGCACAAACGTCGGAGTGCCGGTGATGCCAGCCGTTGCTGCATCCTGCTTGTCGCGGCCGATGGCAGCCGCAAAGCGCTTGGCCTCCAAGCAGGTGGCGAAGGCTTTGGCGTCCAGCTTCAATTCCCCCGCAGCTTGGACAAAGTCAGCCTGTGAAAGGGCCTCTGGATTGGCAAACAGGCGCTCTCGCATCTCCCAGAACTGCTTCTGCTCGCCGGCACACAGAGCGGCGTTGGCAGCCGGTTCCGAGTTGGGATGAAACGCCAGCGGCAGACACCGGCTCACTAACCGCACCTTGCCGGTTTCCACATATTTTTTCCGAACGGCACCTAACATCTCGTCGTTAGCGCGCTTGCAGAAGGGACATTGAAAATCAGTGAACTCGACCAACACCACCGGTGCCGCTGGCTCACCGAGCGACGGGCTCTCGCCCAGCGGCACGGTGACCGTGCGCGGCGGTTCCGGCACGGCGGGCTTGGCGGCTCCAGACGGCTTTTGTACCAGAGCCCGCATTTCGCGCAACTCCCGCAAAATCGCCTCAGCCTGATTGCCGTTGATTGCCTCAGCGCCAGCTCCCGCAGCTTTCCCGGCGAGGGCGGGCTTGATCGGCGTGTCCCCCGCTGCTTGCCAACCGCGGCCCGTGCCATCGTGAAACCACACCCGCAAGAAAGGGCTTTTGGCAGCGAGCACCCGAGCGGTATCCAGAAGCGGCATGCCCGCTGCGGTATCACCCAGGCGCGTTTGATAGAGACCGTCCCGCACCGCGAGTTGCCAAGTGGCCACTGGATGATGACTGGTGCCAACCTGCGGAAAATCGCCCGATGCCCACAAAATCTCCCCGCTGGTGTCGTGGATGCTGAACACGAAAAAACCGTTGCCGTTGAAGGGCCTGCCGTCCACCGCGATGCGCCCGGCATAGTTCAGCACTTGGCCCGGAGCCGTTGCCGCCCCGGTCCACGCAAGGACCACTACGAGAAGAAAGCAACGGTTGAGGCGGCTCATGGCACGCGACTGTTACCACGATCCAGGCCATCGCGCAAGCGGGCGGTTTGGCGGATTTTACTGACGAAACGCATCGCCCGGGCTTCGCTCCGAGACGGCTCCAAAGCCGCACATCTCCCAAGCGAGGCAGCACCTCAGACGCAAGACTCAGAATCCGCGACTCCCTGGCCACCACGCAGATGATGTGCAAGGCGGCATGATTCTACGGGCAAATGATTTTGAGTCTTGGAAAGTAGGTTTTGTAGCGGGTGGCATCGCGGGTGAGCAGTGCGTGGTCAGCGAAAAGCGCATGCGCACCAATGAAGAAGTCGGGTAGCGTGGCGATGCGTTGACCGCCATTTTTCCGGTATTCGCTATGGGCTTTAGCGGCCAGAACACTGGCCTCAAAGGGGATGGTTTCGAGCTCGATGCTGGCCGCTCGACGCCACGCATCAAGCTTGGCCCAATCGTAGTCGAAAGCCCGTGAAATTTCCGCACACACCACCGGATTGAGAACTAGGGAGCCGGTCCTTTGTTGCGCGGCGATAGCTTGCGCCGACCAGTTAAACCAAGTTTTGTCCAAGGTAAGCAGGTCCAGAATGACGTTGGTATCCAACAGAATGCGGGATTTCATAAGGATTCGCCGCGTAGCTCCCTGAGGTGAACGTCGGTGGTGAATTTGCCATGTGCCATCCCGGCGCTTTGCTGCATCCATCCGGGCAAGCGGGCGACGTTGGCTTTTTGGTGCCGGGATGTCTGAGGCTCCGCCGCAGGCTCACAGAGCATTTTTTCCAAGGCCTGGAGGAACAGGCTCTTGAGCGTGGTGGCTCGCTGGGCAGCAAGCACCTTTGCCTGGCGGTAGATATCGTCCG
>CAIQXC010000230.1 GCA_903875675.1 Akkermansiaceae bacterium | reverse complement strand
TCATCGGCGACGACTGCGTGGTGGGCAATTCCTCCGAGCTGAAGAACGCACTGCTCTTCAATGGCTCACAAGTGCCGCACTTCAATTACATCGGCGACTCCATTCTCGGCCACAAAGCGCACCTCGGCGCGGGCGTCATCTGCTCTAACCTCAAGTCGCTGCCCGGCAACGTGACCATCCCAGTGGACGGCGCGCCGCTGGACACCGGCTTGCGCAAGTTCGGTGCGCTTGTGGGCGACAGTGCGGAAGTGGGCTGCAATAGCGTACTGAACCCCGGCAGCATCCTCGGCCGCGGCGCGATAATTTATCCCAGCGTGAACTGGCGCGGCTTTCTGCCAGCCAACAACCTCGCCAAGAACAAGGCGGAGGTTGAAGTTGTCGTCAAACGGTCTAGTGCGAGCTTAACTTAGCGGCGCAAAGGTCGCGCCGCAGGGGCGTCTTCAAAGAACCGCATCAGTCGGGAACGCGATTAATCCGCATAGGTGTTTAGCCGGACGCCTTAGCGTCCGAGCTGCTAATTGACCACTATTCGCGCAAAGCGAATAGTGCTACTTGGGGAGCCCATCTGGTGGCGGGTCGGGCCAAGGCCGCTCCACCCTCAATCCTCCGCAAACAAATATTCTAAATCCACGGCCGTGAGGCTACGGGCAAAACCTTCTTCGCCCAGCACGTCGGCAATGGTCTTGGCCTTGGATTGTTGTAGTTCCCAAATTTTTTCCTCTACCGTGCCGGGCGCGATGAGTCGGTAGGCGTTCACCGTCTGTGTTTGGCCGATACGATGCGAGCGGTCAATGGCCTGTGCCTCGACCGCCGGATTCCACCACGGATCGTAAAGCACCACGTAGCTGGCATTCGTCAAATTCAAGCCGGTGCCGGCCGCGCGCAAGCTCAACAGGAACACGCTCGCGCCGGTATCTTTCTGAAATTCGTTGACGACGGATTGACGATCCTTGGTCTGGCCGGTGAGCGTGTGTGTACGGATATTGCGGGCGTGACATTCTTTTTCAAGGATGTTCAGCATCTGTACGAACTGCGAGAAGACCAAAACTTTTTGTCCGTCAGCCACCAGCGGATCCAGTAGTTCAAACAAGGTGTCAGTCTTGCCGCTGGCGGTGTCGTTGCCAACGAGTGACGGATGGCAGCACACCTGTCGCAAGCGCGTGAGCGCGGCGAGGACGTGCATCTTGCTCTTGTTGAGGCCCTGTTCAGCGACGGCCTGTTGAATCTGTTCGCGACTGCGGCGCAGTTCGGCGAGATACAATTTCCGCTGTTCCTCGCCCAGCGGACAATCGCGGCGTTCCTCGATGCGGTCTGGCAAATCCTTCGCGACGTGCTTCTTCAGCCGGCGCAGCAGCAGCGGTCGCAGCTTGGCGGAAAGCCGTTTACGCGCGATGCGCTGGATGGATTCGGTATTCGCGCCGTCCTTCGGCTCGTAGGTTTCCAGAAAATGCTCCTGGTTGCCGAGATAGCCGGGCTGGATGAAATCCACAATGCTCCATAAATCCAGCAGCCGGTTTTCCAGTGGCGTGCCGGTCAGTGCGATTTTATTTTCGCACTTCAACTGCTTCACCGACTGCGTGACCTGCGCGCCGGGATTCTTGATGAACTGCGCTTCGTCGAGAATCACCGCGCGAAACGCGAACTTGTG
>CAIQXC010000229.1 GCA_903875675.1 Akkermansiaceae bacterium | reverse complement strand
TAGAGGATGACGTAGGAGGCGGAGGTGAGGTTGAGGCCGGCACCGCCCGCCTTGAGAGAGAGCATGAAAACCGACGGATCCTTGGTCGTCTGGAAGCGCTCGATCTCGCCTTTGCGGTCCTTCGTCTGGCCCGTTAGATAGTTGTAAGGACGGCTTTCGAGGTCGAGCCTTGCCTTGATCAGGTCGAGCATGGTGACGAATTGGGAGAACACCAACACCTTGTGGCCTTCCTCGTAGAGCTGATCGAGCAGATAGAACAATGATTCCATCTTGGCACTTTCGTCCTTGAGATATTTCGGGTCGATGAGGCCGGGATGGCAACAGATTTGGCGCAGGCGCATCAGGCCCTGGAGGATGGCGAACGAGTTTTTCTTGACGGACTCGTCGGAGTCGAGGCCGAGCAGGGCTTTTTGGATGCGCTTGAGTTCGGCTTTGTAGAGGTCGTGTTGGACGCCTTCCATTTTGGAATAAACTTCTTCCTCAGTACGCGGCGGCAGGTCCTGGGCCACTTGCAGCTTGGTGCGCCGGATCAGGAAGGGACGCAAGCGCGAGGCGAGTCGCGACTGGCTGAGCGGGTCCTTGCGTTTGTCGAAGCGCTTTTTGAAGTAGGCGCGCGAGCCGAGCACCCCGGGCATGGCAAAGGCCATCAGCGACCACATATCCATCAGGCGGTTTTCAATTGGAGTGCCGGTGAGCACCAAGCGGTTTTGTGAATCCAGCTCACGGGCGCACTTGGCAGCTTTTGAGTCAGGGTTTTTGATTTGCTGGCCTTCGTCGAGGATGGTGGTGAGCCATTTGATCCCGTTGAGTTCCTCGCCACAAACGCGCAACTGGGCATAGTTGAGCACCAGCATGTCCACGTTGTTTTGAATCTCATCCACCTGAATGTCATCGCGACTGCGCAAAATTTTCACGCGGATATGCGGGGCGAATTTTTCGGCTTCGCCGGCCCACACGTCCAACACGGATTTGGGACAGACGACCAGAGCGGGCTTTTTGGCGATGCCGGCTTTTTCATTTTCCTCCATCAGCCAGATGAGGTAGGCCAGCGCCTGGATGGTTTTGCCGAGGCCCATGTCGTCGGCGAGGATGCCGCCGAAGTTGTTGACGGATAGATAGGTGAGGAACCTGAAGCCGTCGATCTGATAGGGGCGGAGGGTGGCCTTGAGCAAGGCGGGCACTTCCGGATTGATTTCAAGTTTGATATCTCCGGCCCGGTCCTTGATGCGCTTCCATGCCTTCGGGTCGAATACTTCCGCCGCCTTAGGATCGGCCAGTTGCAGGGCATGCATCCGGTGGGTCTCGCCCGATAAGTCAAATGGATCAAGGCCCAAACGGGTGACCGCCTCGCGCTGGTCGGCGTCGAGCTTGATTTCCAGGCGCATCCACGAGCCGTCTTCCATGCGCACGTAACCACCGCGGGCGGCGACGAGTTGGCGGATCTGGGCTTTGGAAAGATTGACGCCTTGCACGTCGATAACAATGCGCAGGTCGAACCAGTCGATGTCCTGGCCGACGACCTCAAAGCGCACGGCGGCGGTGACCGGGTCGGCGAGGATGGATTTGAGGCGCAGGTCGATATCCAGCTCGATGCTCGGCGGCATGTTTTTGATCCACTCGGCGAAGCGCTCGGGGAACTGCTTGGTAATGCGCGACTTGAAGGAGAGGATTTTCTCGTCGTAGGCGAGGCCCATGTTATCCAGGGTAGCGGGGACCGGATAGAGGTCCTCACGGGCGAAGCGCAGCAGTTGTTTGCCTTTGACGGGTTGCTGCTCGGCGAGTTCCCAGCCTTCTTTGGTCAGGTGTTCGGTGCGTCGGCCCTTGGTCTCGATGGCGGTGACGTCCACGACGAGGTGTTCGGTTTCCGCGGCGGTGAGGCCAGCGACGAGTTTCATTTCGAAGCGCGGGCGCAGTTCGAGATCGACCACGCGTTTCTTGAGGGACTCGGGCAAAGCCGCGCCGATTTTCCGCAGGAACTCAACGCCCTCAAGCGAATCGATGACGCGCTTTGGAATGAGGTAGCGCGGCATCACGTCGGTTTCCTCGAGCCAGCGTGGCGGGCCGGGGAAGACGGTTTCATCGGATTGATAGAGTTCCTTGCGTCCAGGCAGGAGGCGCACCGAGTGGGAGACATTTTCGCCGG
>CAIQXC010000228.1 GCA_903875675.1 Akkermansiaceae bacterium | reverse complement strand
GCGTCCGCCATGTGGCGCCGCGATTTTGTGAGTGCAGCTGCGATCCTCACAGGAACATTGGAGAGCGCTCAGCAATTAAGCGCAAGCACACAAGCCTGGCATTTATTCTGGATTGCGGCAGCCACTGAAATCGCGGGGGACACGGTAACTGCAAATCAACTCTATCGAAGGGCGCACGGCACCCAAATAAACCTTCCTGCGCCAGAACCGAACTATGAGCATGGGACTGCTGGGATTGTTAGTAGCCAGGCGAAACAAGCCGCGTTGCAGTTTGTAATTACCAATACGGGTATTGTGGAATGCCCAGCGCGAATGGACCAAAGTCTGGCCTCGTTGATTTCCGGAGGAACACCAGGTCAAATCGAAGAAGCAATCAGAAATCTTGGCATTTTGCTCGGTCTCTGCTCGACTCGACCTGATAATGAGGAGGGGACGGGGCCCGACAATCTCTGGATTTATGGAGATACCGCGCTATGCTTTGACGCTAAGACGGACAAATTGCCGACGTCGCTGTATCGAAAGAGCGACGAAATCGGACAAATGGCCGATCACAAGCAATGGGTTTTGGATAATACCGACGTGAACGATATCATTCCGATATTCGTCGGTCCAGAAGTTCCTGCCTCGAATGAGTCGAATCCGCCTGCGGATCTCTTAGTCATCACCCAAGAAAAACTCGGCGAGTTGGCTGGTCGCTTATGTGCATGCCATCGCGATATAGCAGCTTCTTCGATTCCACTAAACCTGGCTCCAAGGATATCCGATGAATTTGCAACTAGACGACTCAAATTCTCGGAGCTTCTTGAGAGCTTGAGTCCTGTTCGGCTAATCGACATCAGACATGCTTAAACATTTGGATTTATGCTAACAAAACCTTCCTTCGTTGTCGCTTCGGTCTGGCCCTCCGCTAACTGCGCACTAGCAGACGCAGATTAAACAGTCCCGAGCATCCATGACGATCATTCCGCCAACAACAACGGACGACCTACCGAAGTTACCCAAGCAAGCGCAGATTAACGATTTAATTTCAGTCCCCCATCCGCCTCACGACGTTTATCCCGCTGGGGACTTTGGCGAATAGGATGCTGCTCTATTGACAGACTAATTTGTATTATAGATCATAACAGTTTATGATATACGTAAGGACACCAATTCCCAAGTTTCGAAATATACATGTGTGCCAAATTGGATTATTGTACGGTTTTGAGCCCGTCTTGAATACGTTGGCAATCAAATAACCGAACCGTTATGAAAATGAATTGGAAATCCAGAATTGTAATTTTGATTGTCTTTGCAATTATGGCAGTACTGTGGTTGTCATATCTCGGCGTCTTTTCATCGGCCGTATATTGTGGCCGCGTGATAGGGGTAAATTGGCCACATGGCTCGGTATTGCTTTGTAAGCAAAAAAGCGATTATGGGGACTCTTTCTTGTTCGCTATCCCAAAAGGGGCTGTCGCCGATTTCACAAGAGATATTGGTGCAAGGTTGGAAACTATCCCTGACTATGATTGGATTACCGAAGCTTACTATATGGGAGTTAAGGCGCCATCGGCTCCTTTCCCCTGTTATCTTGCATCTGGAATGACTACTCGCCGACATTGGAACATCATGGTCAACCCGAGCACTTGTGAAGTAATAGTGTTTATTGGCTACAATGAGGAAAAGGGCTTCCTTTCATTCTAACCCTTGAGACAGCTTGGTGTAAGGGCCCAAGCACCGTATGAACTTTCTCGCGGGGGTCGCGTTGCAGTCATAGCGTAGCGCCCCTATGACTGCTACGCACGACACCATCATGAAGGCCGACCGCCGGGGGCGGCTGCGCTTCTCCCAGGAACAACGGACCGCCCTGCTCAAGGCCTATCAAGCCAGTGGCCTGAGCGGGCCGCGATTCGCCGCCTTGCACGGCGTGAAGTATCCGACCTTGGCCAACTGCATCCAAAAGAGCAAGCGGACCGAGGCACCAAAGCCAAAGATGCTCTCGTTCATTGCCGCGGAGGTGGTGCCCGCGCCTGAGTCCGTCCACATCGACTCACTCGAGGTATTGTTACCGGGCGGCAGCAGGATCAAGATAGCCGGCTCCGCCCAGGTCGCACTTGCCGCCGCCCTGTTGCGCGAACTTCACTCTTCATCGCCATGTTGCGCATCCCCGGCAGTTTGAAAGTCTTCATCGCTGTGGAGCCCTGCGACATGCGCTGCGGTTTCAACGGTCTCCACCAGAAAGAGCTTGCAACAATCTTCACGACGAGGTAAGCGAACCTGCGACATGCGCTGCGGTTTCAACGGTCTCCACCAGGCCGTCACCAGCCGCCTGGGCGAGGATCCCAAGAGCGGTTCCATCTTTGCCTTCTCCAACAAGCGCCGGTCCTTGCTAAATGTTGATGGCCGAATTGTCATCGTGGCGCTTTACCGAATTCACATCGTAGGTGTTAGAGGGACATTTCCAAGCGTTCATCGTAATTCGGTGCCGCTTTGGTCGTAAAATCCGCCGAATTGTTCACCTGAACATGGCGCGCCTGATGGCCTGCGGCGGCCGGCGCTTTGCCCCAGACCCCAGGATCTTCAGGGCATCGACGGAGGCTCGCCCTTGGAGCCTGTGGGGCAAAACCGATCGCAGGGGGAGCGACGCTTGCAGCCCCCCCCTGTCCTTGTGGTGCGGCGCCTCCAAGTGGTGTCACCTGCTTCCTGCTTTCGCGGAAGCACTCGAATTCCGGGAAGTCTTGAAAAATGACCTTGATCGGTGGCGGTGGTGTGGCAGAGGTGTGTCGGATGGTGGAATTCCACACGGATTCCACACAAACGACTGGGTCAAGGTGCATCATCCTGCGCAACCCCGGAAAACCAGAGACGCACCAATGCCCATGAAATCAACGATTGACGCAGGAACCACCATGGCAGGGACCTTTTGGAAAAATAACCTTGATCGGCAGCGGCGCTATGGCAAATGAGTGACGGATGAAGGCATTTCAGACAACCGGCCCTATGACGGCTGCGATCTGGGTTCAAATTCCAGCTCGAATCCGCGACAGAATGACCTCCCGATTTCTGACGCATTTCTGACAACCCGCCATTTCACCATTCACAACCATGCAACACCCACAGAATCCACAGACGCACCAATGCCCGCAGAATCAACGAAAGGCGCAAGAAGCGCCATCGGCAGACCCGATGGCGGAGAGGGTGGGATTTGAACCCACGGTGACATCACTGCCACGTCCGATTTCGAATCGGGTGCCATAGACCACTCGACCACCTCTCCTGTGCTGGGGAGGGAAAAGTAGCCACTGGAGGCGGCTTGTAAAGGGCTGAATGACAGGAGTTGAGAATTTTCTGGTGAGGGGACGGCAGGGCGTGGCGGGTCGGGATGAGGCGGGCAGGAGTGGCGGGAAATACTTGGGATGGGGGATTCCTTTGATGTTGGGATTGCGTTAGCCGGATGAGAGTGCATAATGGGGCTGACCCATGGCTGCAACCACCGACGAGACCCCACCGCTTTTGATCCGCTGCCCGAGCTGCGGCCAGCGCTTCAAGGTGGGCGCGGAGTTGCGGGAACGCACGGTGGAATGCGGCGGGTGCGAGCAGCGGTTCCGCATCAGCGATGAGGTCATATTGCGCTCGCGCAAATTTTACCCTGGTGAGCATGCGCAGTTTTCCGCCAACCGCTACCAGCGCGTACCCATTGTCGCATCCGTGCCCGAGGGCCTGCAAACCATCAGCTACACGGACCATGCTGACGCGTCGAGTTTTGAACCGGTGCTGCCGCAACGGATGATAGCGGGAGCCGCGGCGGCGTGCGGTGTGGTGTTGATGGGGTTCCTGCTATTTTTTGGATCGACGCGTGGCGGGATGCTGGACGGGATGTCAAGCGCCAACCGGTTGATGATGGCGGGGTTCACCTGGGTGGTGGCGAGCGTGTTGCTGATCTATGCCAATCCCCGCTCACGCAAGGCGGGGCTGCTGTTTTCGCTGCTCTGCGGCGGAGTATTGCTGCCCCTTCCGTTGATTTTCACGGAGGGCACGGTGCATGCCAAGGGGGCATCTTCGGAGGAGAACCCGACGAAGGGACGCCCGCCGACTGCGGTAACAGCAGAGACGGCGCAGGTCGCCCAACTGCGGCAACTTATCGGCACCGATCCACTGGTGGACCAGAATGCCAAGCTGGCCAAAGAAGGCAGCGGCCGCCACGCCTACGGCTTGTGGCTGCGCGGGCTGGACGAAAGCAACAAATTGCTGGTGCGCGACTATTTGTTGCGGGCGGCAGCGGCAGATCCCTCTTCGCATCCCTATCCACGGGGACGCAATGATTACCTGATGGTTGTGGCCGGGGTGACCATGCCGATTGAAAAGCTTGCCGAGCTGGCAGCTCCGTTAGGCGAGCTGAGCCAAATTTACCGTGAAATTGACGTGATTGAGATCCGTGTGAACAACGGCAATTTTGTTTCCAGCGCGGCCGATAAGCTGGCGGACCGGGAGGATCCGGCATTTTACGATCTCAACAAGCGGGAACTGGAGAGCATTGACTTGGAGCGCGTCCAGGCGGCGGTCAAACGCCTAGCAGATGCCGCACCCAAACTCTACCGCAATGACATCAGCCGTCGTCTCATTGTCCTTCTGAAGGAGGATGGGGTGGAGTTCAGGGAAGATTTGTGCCGGGCACTGATGCGCTGGGCCGACGAAAGCAACACGGCGGCGGAGGCCGCAGAAGGGGCACTGAGGAAACTCGTGGCCGCCAAAAAAACCGTTCCCCGCGAGATGATCGCGCTGCTCGTGAAGGCCAAGCGGGTATCCATCATGCCGATTCTCAATAGCTTGTGGCTGGGGGATTCCGGCACTTGGGAGCCGTATTACGTTGAACTCGGGCCAGCCATTGAACCCACCCTACTCGCCGAGCTCAAGGACTTGAGCGGGGGCTTGCGCAATTCTGCGGTACACATGCTCGGCAAGGTGGGCGGATCCGCCAGTTTGACCGAACTGGAAGCCGCCGGAGCCAAGGCGGATCCGGAATTGCGGGTGCGGATTGCAGCCGCTGAGAAAGCCATTCGGGAACGCCTTCGCGAGTGAGGCGGCAGTGCGGGGGCTCACAGCAATTCGTCGAACGAACCTTCGCGCAATTGCCGCTCCCAGATGAAGCGCCGAAACAAGACCTTCACCGCGGCAGTGCATGGCACCGCCAGCAGCGTCCCGACAAAGCCTCCTAACACCAGCGACCAAAATAACATCGAAAAAATCACGGTCAGCGGGTGCAAGCCGACCGAGTCACCGACGATTTTCGGGGCGGTGACAAGCGAGTTGATTTGCTGGACGCCGACAAAAATGGCCAGCACCCCCCCGACGTAGGCCCATGGGCTGAGGCCAAAGGGTGCCACCCCCTGGGCATGCAGGTAACCAATGATGCAGGCGGGCACCATGCAAACGATGCTACCGACGTAGGGGATGACGCCGAGGATGGCCATGAAGATACCGATGAGAAAGCCATAAGGCAGGTCGTAAATCTCCAGACCAATGCCCACCAGGACGCCATCGATGAGAGCCACAAGCACCTGCCCGCGGAAAAATGATATCAGATAGCCATTGATTTCCTGCAGCGTATCGACCAACTCGGTTTTGAAGCGCGAGGCTTTCAGAGGCACGTAATCATGCCAGTGGTCGCGAATCGATGCGGAATCCTTGAGAAAGAAAAATAAATAGACCGGCACCATGATCATGCCGATCACCAAGCCAAACAAGCCCAGCACCTTGGATGAGCCCGCAGTGACCCAAGCCCACCCGGTCTCGGTAATGACCCCTTTGTACTGGTTGAGCAAACGACCGCCATTGGTGCGCCAAAAGAAATCCAATGAACTCGGGTCCGGCCCCTCCCCCTCGGCATAGCTCACAGGCACTCCGGCATCCGTCGTCTCGCTCAGCGCCCAACCGAGCAGCCCGCTTTGGTGACCTTTGCGCAAGTCATGCAGCGAACGCGCCAGCGTCGGGGCCAGTTGCTTTTCATCGTTAGACCCAGCCCCGGTGACGGGCGTGCCACTTGGTGCGGCGGAAGACGTGACCGCTGCCTCACCTGTATCCTTAAGCGCCAGACGGCTGCGTTGGATTCCAGGCAACACCGCCGCAGTGAGCAATGCAATGCCGATAAGCATCATCACAAACACCGTCACCACCGACCACAAGCGGCTCATGCCCCGTTTTTCTAAAAAACACACCACAGGATCCAACAGATAAGCGACGATGCCCGCCACGATGAGCGGAATGAGCACCGGCTGCAGAAAGCTAAAAATGGCACCGATCAGCCACGTCAGCATGACCAGCAAGGTGCCGAGAATGAGGATTGACAAGCCGGTGGCGGCGTTCCACAGGGATTTTTGTTGGAAACGAGTCGGGTAGCGCATGGTGAAATTCAACCTGCCCCAAGTCCATACTCGGACACCCGCCGGCATCCAATGACAAAAAACAAAAAATCACCGCCGCAGGGCGAGATTCCCGGAACCGCTGACCTTGGTGAGAGTCCAAGTGACTGATGACCGTGAAATCAAAGATGGATAGAGGGGGCGTCGGAATTCCTGTGAAACTCCTTGGCAAAGCGGACCGGGCAGGTATCTTGTCGGTGTGGCAATTTTCATGATTCCGCCTGAATTCCACATCCCCCCCGCCTGATCCCGCCGGAGCGCCGTGTTGGTAGGCCCAGGGTCTAGGGTCTCTACGCGCGGTTTCAGACCAATCCCCCACCCCGCCGGCAATTTTCCGTCTTCAGTCCGGCCATCGCCTCTTGCGTCAGCCCTCACCGAAAAACCCGTTTCAACACAAACCATCTTTGAACTTCCCATAAAAATCGCCCCACCGACCGCCGACGAATCAGAGCGATTAGAAGCGTTGCGAAATTATCAAATTCTGGACACCGGTGTTGAACAAGCCTATCAGGATATTGTGGAATTGGCGGGGGCCATTTGCAATACGCCCATTGCGGCCATCACCTTGGTGGATGCGGACAGGCAGTGGTTCAAGGCACGCGTCGGATTGGATGCCACCGAAACCTCGCGTGATCTGGCATTCTGCGCCCATGCCATTCATAGTCGCCAGCTTTTCATTGTACCGGACGCGACCTTGGACGAGAGGTTTTTCGATAACCCACTGGTGACGCAAGCCCCTAACATTCGATTTTATGCCGGCGCTCCGCTTTTCAATCAAGGCGGTCATATCTTGGGAACACTGTGCACGATTGATCGAAAACCGAATTCCCTCAACGACTTTCAGCAAAGGGCCTTGGCCATTCTTGCTCGACAAGTCATGCAATTGCTCGAACTTCGCCGGGCCGTGCATCAATTGGATCAGACGAGCCAGGAGTTGCGCATCAGCAATGCCAGCAAGGACAGGCTTTTATCCATACTCAGTCATGATTTGAAAACACCCTTCATCGGGCTTGTCGGTCTGTCACAAATGATCAGCGAGAATTGGCAGGAAATGCCGAGAAGCGAGATCAAGGAATTGGCCGATGATCTGGCGACCTCTGCGGAAAGCGGCTTGCGCCTCGTCGAGCAAATGCTCGAATGGGCGATGCTGGAGGGCAAGGGATTCACCAACGGTCCCACCCATTTCGATTTGCGACTATTGCTAGAAGATGTGCTATCCACGCTTTCTTCGGTGGCCAAACAGAAAGGAATTGATCTCAACATTCATCCCGGCCCACCATCCCGGGTGCATGCCGATGCCGACATGTGTCGATCCCTGTTTCAAAATCTCGTCTCCAATGCACTCAAATTCACTCCCCCGGGCGGCTCGGTTTCGATCGCGCTTTTTGCCGAGGGTGATATCGTCCAATGTGAAGTTCGCGACACCGGTCTCGGAATGTCACCCGGGCGGGTCAAGCAGCTTCTGGCGGCGAATAGCACCTACTCCACCGACGGCACATCGGGAGAAAAAGGCACCGGACTGGGTCTGGTGCTCTGCAAGCAAATGTTAGAACGCAACCGTGGCTCACTGAGCATCACTTCTGAACCGGGCCGCGGATCGACATTCAAAATCAGCTTGCCGGGTAGCAAGTTTTGATGTCCCAAAACGCGAGCCAGTCCCTCGGCAGCGGCACCGGGGCTTGCAAACAAAAAGTGTCTAACACCTCACTTTTCGCTTGCCAAATCGATGGCTTGGGGCGACCTGTCTAGGCCGTGCGGAGGATCCCTCTGCACTGACGAGTGACAAAAAATTCCGGAATCAACCCAACCCATCTAGAGATGAGCACGATATATGTGTCCTCCCAGCTTTCCGTGGTAGCGGCGGCTTTTCTTCTAACTCTGGGCGCAAGCGAGGCATCACCCTTGATATTCGCCCAACCAACGAATGCGAACGCGTTCGTCGGGGACACCAGTGCCGGCTTCAAAGTACTGGCCACCGGCGATGCTTCGCTGACATACCAGTGGCAACAGCAGCCCGTCAGTGGCACATTTTCCAATATACCCGGTGAGACAAACGCCACCCTGAACGTGACCAGTCCGACGCTGGCCTTGAACGGCTGCAAGTACCGCTGCGTGCTCACCTGCACCGGCACGAGCGCCGGGACGTTGACCAGCGCGGTGGCGGGATTGAATGTATATGCCGCCCCCACGTTGACCCCGTCGGTGAGTTTGTCCACCACCAGCATTGCCGCCAACAGCAGCAGCGACGTCACCCTTCACATCACGGGCTTGAATCCCGGCGACTCGGTGCGGATTCAGCGGGTGCTGGATGCCAATGGCAATGGCAATGCCGATCTTGGCGAGCCAATGGTGCAAAGCGTCTTGGTAACTGATGGAGCGGTGAGTTCGATCGGCGGAGTGACCAACACCAGCGTTCCACGCGATGAGGATGGCGCTGCCGATGGCTCAATCACCACCCATTTTTCCCTGCCCAGCGCGCCGGAAATGGGCCGCACAGCCGGCTCCTACCTGATTCGCGTCAGCAGCCTGAGCGGTGGATTCAGGCCGATTCAAAAAACCCTGACCGTCACCCAACCGGCCTATGGCCAAACGATCAGCGGCCAAGTCCTCGCCGGTGGCGGCCCGGTCGCTAATGCCGGCGTGGTGCTCATCAGTAATTCTTCCAACGGAAACTACGTCGCCTCGTCCATGGCCGATTCCTCTGGAAATTACACAATCAGCGCACCGCCTGGCAACTATCTGGTGCTGGCTACCCAGCTCGGATATGTAGGTCAGATGGGCTCGCTGAGCGTGACCCTGGGTGCGGCACAAACGCTCACAGGCCGCAATCCGCTGCTAACAGCGGCCACCTGCACCGTCTCAGGACAGGTGCAGGATTCATCCGCCAGCACAAGCCTCAAGGGCGTCCAACTAATTTTCAGCTCAAGCGGCAATTACTTCGCGCTGGCCATGTCTGATGGCAACGGCAACTATGTGGTATCAGCCGTGCCGGATAGCTGGAGCGCGGAGCCCTCGGACTTCAGCCTGGCTGCCTTGGGCTATGTTCGCCCCGCGAACAAGACCTCGATGGTGACCACCAGTGGCAATGTGACCCCCCAGAACTTGCAGTATTCGCCGGCGACGGCCTTGCTTCAAGGAACAGTTAGAAACAATGCTGCGGCAGTGATGCCGGGCGTGATCATGAGTGCCTCCCCCGCTGGCGGCGGCAACAGCAACCAAACCGTCACCGACGCCAGTGGCAACTTCACTCTCGGTGTGAACGCCGGATCGTGGAACGTCCAATTGGATAGCAGTTATGCGGCATCCAGCAATCTGATCGGGCCGAATCTTCAGGAAACCGTCTCTAACGGGCAGGCCATCTCCGGTCTGGCAATCGTGCTTGCCACCGGCACCGGCACCATCAGCGGATATGTGCATGACGGCGGCGGCTCTGGGGTCTCCACCGGTGTTTACGGCAACGCCACCATCAACGGTGCTAACTATTTCAGTTATGCGGATACCAACGGCAGTGGCAATTACACATTGCCGGTGATCAACGGCCAATGGACGCTCAACGTCTCGCAGTCCGGCTATTCCCAGCAGAACGTGCAAATCAGCGGCTCGGCAGTGGTGAATTTCACCCCCCCGGCCGTCGTCGCACATCTGCAGGGGACGGTTACTAACAATGGGATTTCGGTCTCCGGTGCCACCATCGGTGCCTCGCTCCAGGGCAGCGGCAACACCTGGATATCGACCACCACGGACGGCAGCGGCCACTTCGACATCGGCGTCACCAGCAACGGGACATGGAACGTCCAACTGGAGAGCACCTATGCCGACTCCAACAACTGGGTCGGACCGAGCCTCCAGGAGATTGTTAGTAACAGCCAAACGATTTCCGGCATCGCATTGCACATCCTCAGCGGGACTGGCACGATCAGCGGGTATGTGCACAACTCAGGAGGTTCGGCAGTGGCGACCGGTGTTGCTGCCAACGCCACCATCAACGGAACCAACTATTTTGGTTATGCCAATACCGATGGCAGTGGCAATTACACATTGCCGGTGATCAACGGCCAATGGACGCTCAATGTTTCACAGTCGGGTTACACCCAGCAAAGCGTGCAAGTGAGCGGCTCGGCTGTGGTCAACTTCACCCAGCCCCCGCTGGCGATTCATTTGCAGGGGACGGTGACAAGATCCGGTTCAACACTGGCCGGTGCGACCATCGGCGCGACTAACAGTACAACTTGGATTTCGACGGTCACGGATGCCAGTGGAAATTTTGACATCAGTGTGCCTACCAGTGGCACATGGTATCTGAGATTGGATAGCAACTATGCGGATTCCAACTTCCTCGTCGGCCCGAATCTCACACAAATCGTCAGCAACAGCCAAAGTATCTATGGCATCTCCTACGCAGTCGCAAGCGCCACAAACGTCATCAGCGGAGTCGTGCATGACTCAAACGGCAATCCAATTACCACTGGGGTGACTGCCACCGCGACTCTCTACGGTGTGAACTATTATGTGCATGCATATACGGATAGCAATGGATTGTACATGCTTCCAGTGATCAACGGTGCGTGGAGTGTCTGGGTTTCCATCGCCGGTTACAGTTCCCAGATGGTGAATGTCACGGGTGTGGATTTCTCGCCAACTTCGCCATTTCAACAATGGCAGCAAACGTACTTCAGCCCCACTCAATTGGGCAATGCAAGCATCTCAGGCATTTCAGCCCCGGTATTATCAGGAGTCGGCTGCCCTAACGAAATTGCTTATGCACTGGGATTGAATCCCACGTCTGCCAAGGCCAGTGATCTGCCGTCCTTAGGAACCCAGTCGGTCTCTGCGGTGACATACGAATGCCTGGGGTTCAACCGCAACCTCTCCGCAACAGATCTGACATACGTCGTTCAATACAGCACGGACTTGACTCATTGGTCGCCTCTGAGCACGTTCAGCGGAGGCGTGTGGTCGCCATCCAGCATCGTTACCGAAACCGCCACCAGCAATGCCAACCTCAAACATGTGCTGGTGCGCGACAGCCAACCGCTCGGGACCGCCAGCAAACGCTTCCTGCGGCTGGAGATCGTTCGCTAGAGCTTGATTTCTATGGCATCTCAACCCTCACGGTGAGGAAGCTGGCGGCGATCGTCGTTGAGTCGTAGGGGCAATCGATGGCCACGCGCTCCCATTCAGCGTCGATATCCGTGACCGTTTCGGTGGCGGTTACCGGCATCCACGCACCGAGGGTGGTTGATTGTTCCGGAGTATATATGAATCCGCTGAATTTCTGGCGCAAGTATTCCAGATGCTAAACCACCTTGGTATCACTGCCGTTCTGCGACGTTGCTAGTATAACTGGCTACAAGGCTGCACATGGATGGAGCTGCGATCCGACTTTTGGCGTGATTTGGTGTGGGGGCTTTCATTTATCTAGCATGTTAATCACATCCGCCTCGCGGGATTGCGGCGTGACCTTGAGCGAGACCACTTTGCCGCCGCGAAGTTCACCTTCGACGGTGGTGTTATAGAGCGCGTGGAGTTTGAAGTTTACATCCCAGTCTTTCGGCCAGGCAGGAAATAGATAGATCTTTTTGCCGACCACCTGCAGCAACATCGCTTGCAGGGCGGTCATCGCCACGCCGCCGTGGCTTTGGTCATTGGTGCCGACTTGGGCGGGACCCCAGACCGCCGGAAAGCGGCTGCCGGGATCGTGCGCTGCGAAATTCGAGGTGACCATGTTGGCTGCCTGCCGGGCCTTGCCGACGAAGGCAGCTTGGATGGGACTCAGGCGCCAGCCGCCAACCCGACCCTCATGGGGCCCGGCATTTCGCGGTTGAAGCGGATTCCATCGCTCAAAGGTGCGGCGGCCTATATCTGCATCCTTGCTATCGAAAGCAAAAAGCCGATAGGGGAAAACCGCGTAGAGATCCGGAACCTCATCGCCCTGCCAGGTCTTGATCCCCTCGGCTGCAATCAGGATCTTCTTGTCAGCCTCTTCCTTCATCCGCACCTCGGGCCGCTCGGAGGGCGGCAGCTTCCAGTTGGCGAGCTGCGCTGGTGCGACCGAGTCTTTAAGCGTCGCCATCGGAATTTCCGGGACATCCGCCAGGGTCTTTTTCCAGGCGCCACGCTGGGCGGGGGTGGTGAGATTTTCCGACAAACCTAACAGACGGGGCAGGACATACCTCAGGCCGGCAATCTCCGGCAGCGGATTGACCGCCTCGTGGGCACATTCCAGCGCACTGGCCGGATCCATACGAATCTTGCCCTTGTCATCGCGCTTCCAATGCTGGTCATAAAATGTAATCACTCCGTCTGCGAGCGGCAACACGGACTCACGCAGGAACGCCTCGTCACCGGTGGCCTCACAGTAGTCTAGCATCTTCGCGGTCAGCTCCAGGCCGCCATGCCAGATCCAGCGGACATACTCGTTTTCCTGATAAGTGCCCCAGGCATAGACCGTCGCTGGAATGTAGAGCCCTTCATGATGGTATTGCAGTTTCGTGCGTTCTTTGGCCATCGGCACCATCGCGCTGTACATCTTGAACAAGGGCATCAACAAATCGAAGTCGCCGCTGCGCAGCATCGGCCCATACATCGTCGTCGCCGCGTCAAGGAACCAGTAGTTTGCGCCGTGAACGCGGTAATCCGAATCTATCAGGCTATCGCGCTTCCGGTTGTTGACCGTGAAGATCGAGCCGTCGTGTTTGCCCGGATAGGCGCCGCGGCACGAAGCCGCCAGCACGAAGCGCTGCAAGGCGTAACCTCGGGTCACCAACTGCCCAGCAGGCTCATCACTGATGGTGGGGTGGATGTGGTTATCCAAGCCTCCAGTGCCGGTCAACTGCAATTCATCACGCTCCTTCACCCGTGCGCCCACCTGCACCGCCGTGGCCGGCGCGGCATCTTCCGGTGTATGCACATGGATCCAACTGCGATTCCAGAACTCCTGCCACCACGTGCAATGCGCTTGCCACGCCTTGTCCAATCCGGTCTTGCGCTCTTCGGCGACCATGCCATCAAGCTTCGCCACCCATTGCTGCGCGGTGTCGGTTTGTGCACCTAGCAGATGGATGGCAATATCCAGCCGACGGGTCGGTGCTGCAGTCTTGAGCGCCTGCGTTGCCTCGCCGGCAGCGGCAGGAACCATGCCCTTGCCGCTGATCGCACCGCCGAATGTGTTATGCAAGATCGGGTCATGAACCAGCGGCAGCAGGCTCTCCATGCCCTGGAGCTTCATGGATAGAGGCACGATGGTTCCTTCGTTGCGGTGATACCAGACGATGCGGTTGTCCTTCTGGGGCAGCACCGTGTCGGCCTTTTCCATGACCGGTCCGGTGTTCATCTCACTGAGATACCCGATGTTCGACTCCTTCTGCATGTCGAGATCCTTCGTTCGCCAGACATACAAGCCGACCTGCGCCTGGATGTCCTGCTTGGCTTCCCCCTCGATGTGAATCACCGGCCGATTGGCATCCACCCAGAGGCGGATTCTGATGGGTGAATCTTGAATTTTGGATTCTATCAGAAGCGATCCATCGCTGAGTCTCAACTCCTGCCTGAAACTCTCCTTCACCGCCAACGGTGGATCAACCTTGAGGCGAACCTGGCCTAACTTCACCAGGCGTCCGCTATCGGTCCACGAATCGGTCTTGGAGATGAAAAACAGCAAGTCGCCGTTCTCCTCCACCCAGGCATTGAGGCCGAAGTCGCCGTTGCCCAGCGGCATCGAACCGCCGGAATCCTTGCTCGGCGAATCCCAGACCACGTTGCAGGCATCCAGCGGATTGCCGGGTTTCACCTCCGGGGCCGCCGCCCTAACAGTCTGGCACGCGATCAAGGTCAGCAAAGCCGCCCTGCCAATCATCATTGCTGATATATTCATGTGTTGATATTCACTTAAAGAATTGGCGCGGGTTGAACACGGTCCTTGGAGTGCGGTGACGAGTCACCGCAGTCCAAGGCCGACGGGAGGGTTGGCGCTTGCGCTCTGAGGTTGCTCAAACCAACGACGCTCCGCGCCGCAGCGGACAAGCCCGCCTCTCCCCAAAGCGGTGACGTGTCACCGCAGTCCAAGGCCGCCGCGGGCACGTTGCCGCAGGCACCGACAGTCGGTTGCTGATTTTCAACATTTTCAGCGGCCGAAGTGAACATGCCTGATTGCAGTGGTTTTCCTTGGCCGTCGGTCACTTGCGATCGGCCGCCTCCGGAAAAGTCACCCGGAAGTCAGCCGGCTTGGTGCCGCTCTTGACGATCACGATGTTTTCTCCGGGCTTGGTGGCGAAGATCAACAGCTCGGCTGTTAGAGATTCACTCTTCTGGTTATTCCGATAGAGATCGATACCTTGCTTGCCCCAATAATTGCGCAACGAGCACGACCCGCCACGCTGCGATGTCACTTCGATGAAATTGACATTCCCCGATTTCATCATTGAGGTCACCAAGAAATCGCCTTTTGCACGCAGGGTGAAACCGGCGTCCATATCCTTCGGCCAGGCTGGGAACACACGGATGACCGGCGTGCCGCCGGGCGAAGCCGCGCCGGATTGGAGCAAGGCAGCGGACATTCCCTCGCAGAACGTGGCCTCCTGCTGCCAGTCGAGAGCAAAGCCACCTTCCGGATTATATTCGCGAATGCGGTTGATCCAGCGGGTGGGAGCATCTTGACACGTCTTCCAATAGGATAGCTGGTAAACAAAGCCCATTTTTACCCACTCGACGCTGCCGAGTCTGGCCGCTTCGCCAGAGAACCTCGCCAGCGGCGACGCTCCGCCGCCGTTCGCGGCTTCGCTCTTGTTCAGCGCAATCCATTTGGCCTGCCTCAGACTGGCCAGCGTGTTCATCGCCATCTGCCATTCGTCGGGATTGGTTCGTTTAGATTCGGTATTCACCAGGTCGAAGACGTTGACGAGCATCAGGCGCGGGTCGTGGTCCGAGCCCACGGAATTGCCACCGCCGACCCCGATCGCGAATACCGGTTCGCCGGCCTGTTGCAGCACGCCCATAGCCTGCGGGGTCCCGTTCGTCGGATAGGGAGCCAGCTTGTCGAGCATCTCCTGCCACTGCTTTGCCAACTCAGCATCGACCTTGAGCAATCCCGCCGCTTGGATTGCGACCGAAAAGATCGCGCGGATGGAGGCCAGGTCATTGATACCGTCGCGGACGTTGTCCCGGTAGGTTTCCGCCCATGACGTGTTATTGATATGGTATTTGCCGTCGGCTTCCAACTTCGTTCCGGGGTAGGTGCGGTACAATTCGGCGGCACCTTTGAGCATCGGATAGGCCCGGGCTTTCAGCCACGCCATGTCACCAGTGTACTCATACCGTTCCCAGTACCACTGAGCGGCCTCGGCCGTGTTGTAGAGAAGACTTGGGCCGGCGCCACCCCAGCGCGATTCCCAATCGCTGCGCGTTTTGGCATTCGGCCGTGGCTGGTCTTTTTCGGGCAAAACCTCAGGTCCATCGAACGCAAAGGTCTCTTGGATCCAGATGGCATCCTTGCCGCAGCCGAACTGCTGGATGGCCCCCTGATTGATCCGCAGAAATTGTCGGCTGAGCATGCTGAAATAGGGATCGGCGAGTTCCGGATGGTTCGCCTGTTCGAACACCGGGGTCAGGGTCTGGCGGGAACTGTTGAACCACCAGTACTGCGAACCCCAATACTGCCAACCGTCCTGCACGTTGAAGATGCCTCCGTTGGCATGGATCGGATACTTGCCCCGGTTGCAGGTATTCATGCCGTAAAGATAATAGAGCCAATGCTGGTCGTAGCTCTCGTCAAATGACCGCTCATGCGTGGCTGGCAGATAGATGAAGGACCGCCTCCAGAAGTCATGCCATTGGGTGGTGGCGGAATCAATGATGGCAGTGAAGGTGGTGGCCATGGCCGCTTTCACCTCCGCGTTTGCCAGCGCCACCACATCGTCCTTGGGCGTCATCGATGCCGCGCTGCCCACATAGATCGTGAATGCTCCCTTGCCGGCAGCTACGGTTAGTTGTTTGTCGGTTGCTGTTGCGCTGCGTCCCTTCACGGCGACGACACAAGCCGACGAGCCATAGACATCGTTGACCGCCATCCCTGTATCGCACTTGGAGCTGAAAACCTGCTTGAGCACGAGCCTGTTATCCTGCTCCGATTGCACCGCCGCATT
>CAIQXC010000227.1 GCA_903875675.1 Akkermansiaceae bacterium | reverse complement strand
TGACATCGCCCACGGATTGAAGCTTTTCGGCTTCCTCGTCGGGCACTTCGATGTCGAACTCTTCTTCAAAAGCCATCACAAGTTCCACGGTGTCGAGCGAGTCGGCACCAAGGTCCTCGACAAACTTTGCTTCTGCGGTCACTTGATCGGCACTCACGCCGAGCTGGTCGACGATGATGTCCTTCACTCGGGCTTCGATACTTTTATCTGACATAGGCTGCTGTGGTGTTTATGGTTGGCGTCGGGGCTGGCTTAACGTGTCAGGGTGGGGCTTGGCAACACCTAAAAATGCTCAGAACACGAAAAATTTCAAAGGGGCGCGAATTCAGTCCGGTTTCTGACCGGTTTCGGGTGTGGCTTCGCTCGCTACTTCGGGTGTAGCATCAGGTGAGGCTTCGGGTGATGCAGCGGCGGGCTGGGGGAAAGTGACGGAGGCATACTCGATCACTTCGCCGGAGAAGTTTGAGCGGAGGCGCTGCATGAGTTTTTCCGCAGGTTCGTCGTCCTCCTTGTTGAATCCGCCGTACGTCAGACCGTCGAGGCGGATGCGCCCTGCGCCGCTGGCACCAGAGTAAGCGACGAAGGCCAAGCCCTTGCCGTCCCACTTGCGCAGGTCGAGAAATTTCATATCGGAGTAGGGGACCCGGCGGCCACGCTGGTCAGTGATGGACACGGCATCGGCGACGATGGAGCGGCGCAAGGTACGCAGCAGGACGAAGGAGATAGCGAGGGTCAGTGAGGAGCAGATCCAGAAAACGACCCATTGTTCCTTAATTTTTCGGGCATCGTAGGGTTCTTCGGGGACGCTTTCATTGATGCCGCGGGTCTTGGTGTATTCGCGCCAGAGCAGGTTCCACTGCGTTTGCATGCGTCCGTAGTCCTGCAAAACCTCGGGCCAAGCCATCGGCAGGTTCAGGTGGGACGGCAAAACCGAGCGGTCCGCCGGAAAATCCACCGTTTGGGCGGCAGCATGCTGTTTCCAAGCCTCTGGAGTGAGGGAGCCGCCTTGGTTCATCTTGGAAAATTCCACACCGGCCTTTTCAAAGGTCTTTTTCAAATAGTAAACCTCGTTTTTTTTGCAATATCCGCTCGATCCGTCGATGAAAAACATCACGGCAAACACGCCGAACATGAGGATCATCACCGAGGCTCGGAAAAGAAACCAGCGGGTCGGCTTGCAAACAATCGTGTCAGGCTCAGTCATCGTTGCAGCGAACAAACCCTCGCCAGATGGGCTTGGCAAGCCACAATCACCCGGGTCCGGACGTTTTTTTGCCAGAGCGGGCACATTTTCCTGAATTTCTTGTCGATTACCGCTTGCAGCTGGCTCGCTCCTTGGATACGCAGGGGCCGTTATGCCAATTGCCACTCCTGCTCAATACCGTGCCATGCTCGACGCCGCCCAACAAGGCGGTTACGCCTATCCGGCGGTCAACGTCACCTCCATCATCACCATCAACGGGGCACTTCGCGCATTCGCGGAAGCCAAGTCCGATGGCATCATCCAAGTATCCACCGGAGGCGGCAAGTTCGCCTCCGGCTCCAGCGTGGGCGACGAAGCCTTCGGTGCCATCGTGTTGGCCGAAGCCGCCCACCGCTTGGCAGAAAAATACAACGTGCTCGTCGCCCTGCACACCGACCACTGTCAGCCCGGCAAGGTGGAATCGTTCTTGCGGCCGCTGCTGGATGCCTCGCGCCAGCGCATCGCCGAGGGCAAGGGTCCGTTGTTCCAGAGCCACATGCTGGACGCCTCCGAGCTGGCGTTGGCAGACAACATGGAACTTTCCAAGAAGCTGCTCAAGGAGTGTGCCGAACTGGACATCATCCTGGAAGTGGAAGCCGGCGTTGTGGGTGGCGAAGAGGATGGCCACGACACCTCCGGCACCCCTGCCGACAAACTCTACACCACCCCGGCGGACATGCTCACCGTCTATGAAACACTTCAACCCCTAGGCCGATTCCTGTTTGCCGCCACCTTCGGCAACGTCCACGGTGCCTACAAACCCGGTGCCGTGAAGCTCATGCCCACCATCCTTCGCGACGGCCAGAAAGCCGTCACCGACAAGCACGGTGCCGCCGCAGAAATGGACCTGGTGTTCCACGGCGGCTCCGGCTCAGAACTCACCGATATCCGCGAAACCCTCGACTACGGCGTCGTCAAAATGAACATCGATACCGACACCCAAT
>CAIQXC010000226.1 GCA_903875675.1 Akkermansiaceae bacterium | reverse complement strand
GATACCGGCTTGCGGCTCGAGGATTCCGCCGCGCTGGGCTTCAAGGCGGTTGGATTCTTCGACAAAGCCATCGAAACCGGCGGCAGCAAGACCGGCGACATCCGCACCCAGCGTGAAATCGTCTGGAAAACCGCACGCTCGCTGAGGGCGAAATCGCTCCACTTTCTGGAAACTCTAGCCGCACAGGATGCCAGGGCTGTGCAGAACAATGAAAAACAATTCGCCATCGTGGCCAAGCGGTTAGAGGTGTTGTTAAAGAAAGACGTGGAGAACCAGGGCGGCCATGCGGTGGTGGCACAAAAGCTCGCGGAGTTCCAGCGCGACCCGAAAGCGTGGGTGGATGCCAACTTCAATCCCCGCGATTACAAACCCACCCCACTCGGCGGTGATTATGAATCCCGGGCCACACTTGATTGGAGCACATGGCTGCCTGCGGAAAAGTAACAGTCTGACAAAAATATAGCCGTATGATATCTATTTGGAAAGGCAAGTTCATCAAGATTAGAGACGGGCTGATCACACTGCTCTTGATGGCGGTGAGCACACCCTCGGCCGTTGCGGTTGACGCCACGATGGCGGCCCAACTTCGCTGCGAATACCTGCAGGATCCGCTGGGCATCGACGTGACGCAGCCGCGGCTGAGCTGGATCCTCACATCAGATCAGCGCGGACAGAAGCAGACGGCCTATCAGGTACTGGTGGCCTCGACTCCGGATCTGTTAGCCAAAGATCAGGGCGATTTGTGGGACAGCGGAAAGGTGGTATCGGATCAAAGCATCCAGGTGGAATATGTCGGCAGGCCGTTGGAATCACGCATGCGCTGCTTCTGGAAAGTGCGCGTCTGGGGCGCGAACATGAATCTCTCAGCCTGGAGCCAACCGGCGCTCTGGACGATTGGCTTGCTCCATCCCAAGGAGTGGGAGGCGGCCAAGTGGATCGGTGAAGAGAAACGAGCGCCCGGCTACGACTCAGAAGCCTACCAATGGATCTGGTATCCCGAGGGCAAGCCGAACCAGGTTGCGCCCGCAGGAACCCGCTACTTCCGCAGAAAGTTCAGCGTGCCTGGCGGGAAAAAGATAGCGGCGGTCACATCTGATCTGACGTGCGACAACGGCTTCACGTTGTATGTGAATGGGGTGCAGGCGGGGCAGGGTGCCAATTGGTCTCAGCCCCCAAAGCTCGACATCAAGGAACACCTCACCCCCGGGGTGAACACCCTGGCGATTGCCGCAATCAATGAGAGCAGTGCAGCCGGACTCACCGGTAAGTTCGCTATCCAATTCGATGATAACACGTCTCTTGTGATCGGTATGGACCCCTCATGGAAGACATCTAACCAGGAGATGTCTAATTGGAAGGCGGATGGATTTGATGACAGTGCATGGCAGGCGGCCATGGTGCTCGGGCCGATGGGAATGGCGCCGTGGGGTGTTGTTCAGTGGAACTCAGGCGTTCGGACATGGGTGCTCCCCCCGTCGCCCTACTTGCGGAAGGAGTTTCCGGCGGAGAAACCCATTCGTCGCGCCACGCTTTACGCCACCGCGCTGGGAACCTACCAACTTCACATCAACGGCACCCGCGTCGGACAGGACTACTTCAATCCCGGGTGGACCGAGTTTCGCAAGCGGGTTTACTATCAAACCTACGACGTCACCCAGATGCTGCGGCAGGGCACCAACGCGATCGGCGCGGTTTTGTCAGACGGCTGGTACTCCGGCTATATCTGGTCCGGGCGCGATACTTACGGCACCCAGCCGAAATTGCGTGCGCAAATTGAAATTGAGTATGCCGACGGCACCCTGAAAACCGTGGCGACTGATGAAACTTGGAAACTTTCCTACGGGCCGATCCGTGAAGGCGATGTGCAGCAGGGCGAGACTTATGATGCCCGCTTGGAAATGCCCGGCTGGGATGCTGCTGCGTTCGATTGCACAACATGGCAGCCCGTGAGCGTCGCTACGGTACCTCATCTTCAACTCGGCGTTTCGCCATGCACGCCGGTTCGCAAGCAGCAGGAATTCAAGCCTGTTAGAATGACCGAGCCCCGGCCCGGAGTCTATGTTTTCGACCTTGGCCAGAACATTGCCGGTTGGTCTCGAATCAAGGCCAAAGGACCTCGGGGAACCAAGGTGGTGCTGCGAATCTCCGGGTGGCTCAATCCAGATGGAACAATCTACACCGACTACTTGCGGGATGCCCGCGCCATTGACACATACTATCTGAAAGGCGGCGGCGAAGAAGAAGTCTGGGAACCGAGCACCACCTATCATGGATTCCAGTATGTGGAAGTCACGGGATATCCAGGCACGCCCACGCTGGACGACATCACGGGAATCGAGTGCAATTCAACGCTGCCTACGACCGGCACGTTTGAGTGTTCGGATGCCCGGGTCAACAAACTCTATAGCAATCTCCTCCGGACGATGCGCGATAATCTGGTGGACATCCCCACGGGCGACTCCGACCGCGCTGAGCGGCTGGGATGGTGCGCCAAGACGCCGCTGGTCAATACCTGGACGTATGCTCTGGGCATGGGCGGCTTCCTGTCTAAGTGGATGGTGGATCTGGTGGATTCGCAATCCTTGAGTGCTAACGAGAATGGGGCCGCGTTTATGCAGGTGGCTCCGTTCTGGGGTGATGTGGAATCGCCCGGCTGGTCGGACGATGGAATTGCGGTTCCCTATGGTCTCTACAAGGCCTACGGCGATACAGGAATCATCCGGAAACACTACGATGCGATGGCCCGATACCTCGGATATATCCAAAGCAAACTGGTCAACAATTTGCGGCCAGCCAACTTGGGCATCGCCTCTGACCCGAAGTTTGTGGGCTACGGTGACTGGCTGGCCATCACTCAAAACCGCGAAGGCAATGCTGATATCTTCAACACACTGTTGAACGGAGCCTCGGTGAAAATGATGGCGGAAATGGCCGAGGCCATCGGCAGGACGAGTGACGCCGCCGCGTATCGCGAGTTGTTCGGCAAGATGCGGACGGCATTTGATCATGCGTATGTTTCCTCCCAAGGCGTGGTTCGGGATGATAGCCAGATGGAATATGCCCTGGCGTTGTATTACGGATTCATCCCGGCCGACAAGCAATCCATGGCTATTTCAAATCTAGCGAATGACATCCTGAACAAAAGCCATCAGCAGACATTTCCTGATGCGCAGGGCAATAATCCCAGCATCCCAGCGGGACACTTGACCACCGGATTTCATGGCTCACGGGCCTTGCTGCCCGTCCTGAGCGAATACGGACGCAACGACGTGGCCTACGATCTGCTATTGGCGGACACCTATCCCTCCTGGCTCTATCCCGTCAAGCTCGGTGCCACCACCACCTGGGAAAGATGGGATAGCTGGACTCCCGAAAAGGGGTTTCAGGACCCACGCATGAACTCGTTCAGCATGCCCGATTTGATGGCCTCGGTCGGCGAGTGGCTCTTTCATGATGTCGGGGGCATTGGCCAGCACGGCGAGGGATTCAAGCACATCGTCATCAAACCGTATGTCGGGGCGGGGCTGAATTGGGCAGGGGTTTCCTACGACAGCATGCACGGGACCATCGCCGTGCGATGGGAAAAGAATGGCGGGAATTTGGTTGTGAACGTGACTATTCCAGCTAACACCTCGGCAACGGTGAGCCTGCCCGGCAGCGGACCCGGCCCGTTCACGATCACGGAAAGCAGCAAGCCGCTGTGGTCTGACGGAGCTTACGTCGGGGGTGGGGTTGGCATCTCCGGTGCCAGCGCAAATCGCGAGCGGATTGACGTGGCGGTTGGCTCGGGCACTTATCGCTTCAGCGTGACCGGGGGTGGCAAATGACTGATGCCATCGCCTGTATCATGGCGCTTATGGCGAGTCTGATCGCGGGTGTTGCTGAAGCAGCCGACTCCGTCACGGGTGCCTGGGAAACGACACTTCAGCAAGCGGCATTTGAGAAAGAGGGAATGGAGCGTTTTCGCCATCCCCAGTATCAATATGAATGTCTGGGACTCGGGGGCACGGTCATGCGGGTCGGTGCTGATGGGTTCATGCAACCGGGAGCGGGTGTGCCCCATACGGGCGGCTGGCTCAAGCATCTACCCTACCTAACTTATCAATACTGGTGGGATGAGGAGGGACATCGGCATCTGCCCTTTGAACTAACCGCCGGATATGACAAGAACCTCGATCCCGGACAGGTGACGACCTTCAAGCATCATTTGGATATCTCCAGTGGCATGCTAACAATCGACATTGGCCTAACAGTCGGCCGGGACGGCACCGGCTTTCAGAGTCATCGGGAGATGTATGTTACGCCGGAAGGAGTCCTGGTGATCCGAATTACGGACAGTCCCGACGCCCCGTTGCCATTGCAGATGCGCGTGGGCGTCAACCGTGACGTCCGGGTCTATCTAAATGCCGGGGTTTACAAGAAAGAGCATGATCCATGGGCCGGTACGGCCGTCCAAGAGCCTGGCGGAATGGTGGTTGTGGCCAATCGGCCGAAATCCTGCACGGCCACGCTCGCGATTGCTTGCGAAGCGGCGGACCCGTTGGTAGATACGCCAAACTTTTTGCTAGGCCCCACGGAGCCGCGAAAGCCGTTCACATTTTACATCGCTCCCGGATCGTCCTATGAAAGCACCGATCCGGTGGCGGCGGCCTGGGCGAAGGCCGAGACGGCCCGGAAACGCGGCTTTGACGCTTTGCGCAAGGAAACAGCACAATGGTGGAAGGATTTTCATGGCCGCAGTTCGGTAAACTTGCCGGAACGAGATTTTGCCAGATGGTACGCCCGATCGATGTATTATCTCGGCGTATTTTTTGGCAACACGGATGTTCCGCCGGGATGCAATGGGACGAGCATTGAGAGTTTTGCCGGCACGGTCTGCCCTGAGTATGATATGGTTCTGAATCAGCGGGCGTTGCTGTACGGAAACCACTTCGATGAGGCACGGCGGGTCGTGGGCTGGCTGGAGCGCACACTCCCGCGTGCCGAGCGCTATGCCAGGGAAGGTCTCACGCTCCAAAAAACATCGGTGAAGTATTCTGGCGGCGCGAAGTACGGCACCATGATGAGTTACGACGGCACGATTCCCGAGCCGCCGACGGAAGGTGAGGGGGTTTTGGCCTATGAGGATTTTGCGGGAAACAACGCCGCGCTGATGGCGTTGGATTATGTCGATTGGAGCTGTGACAGCCGTTATGAAAAAGTGGCACTGCGTATTCTTAGAGAGACCACCCAGGTGTCGGTCGAAGATCTGCAATGGCGCCCGGACTTCAATGCCTATCTGAACAAAACCATGCCCAACACGGTCCAGCAGGCAGCAACTCTTTACGGCTTGCGTGAGTCGGTCCGCCGCAGTGTTTCGGAGAAGGGGTGGGAGGAAATGGCCAACAAGGTTCTGTTGCCAACGGCCGATTACAAGGGAACAAACGTCCTGACCGTCGGTGCGGGGGCCACCCCTGCGGAAAATTCCGGTGATGCCACCTGGCTGATTGCGTCGTGGTGGTATGGGATCCTTGCAGATAACGATCCGCTTGTCAGGAACAGTTATGCGTTGTTCGGGACTTCGAAGACCGGAGATTATGTATTCAACAACGGCTGGATGGGGGTCTTCGCGGCGAAACTCCACGATGGCGATGAGGCCTGCCGCTGGGCCAAGCAAATGATCCGACCCGGCGTCACCCTCTTCGACGACACCTGCTTCGGTGAGATTGTCAATGACTTTGAGGACTTCAAGAAGACTCCAGAGGTGGCGGCACACAGCGCATGGATTTGCAACCTTACCCAGATGCTGTTGGATCCGGATGATGAGAAGACGATCACGGTTTTTCCGGCAATTCCCGCAGTGTGGGAACAGCAGGGTGTGGGCTTTGTGAATCTAGCAGCCAAGGGGAATATTCTGGTTTCGGCCGAGTTCAAGCTCCGGCAGGTCTGTGTGATCTTGGATAACCGGTCAGACCTGAAATGCAGAAGGGACCTGCGCGTGCGGCTGCCGAAAGGCACGAGCCGTCTTCGCCTGCCTGTAAAGGATGTGCGGCTGGAAGATGGTTGGGCCGTGCTTCCTGCCGTGGAAATTTCTCCACAAGGAAAAGTCTATCTAACATTGGAACTATAGGACTGGAAATGTAGGATTACAAAGAAATGACATAAGAGACCGTTGCTGGTGAGTTCTAATGTGGGGATCAAAAGACCGGGGCAAGTCCGCGCTCGAATTGCGGGATTCCATGAGGATTTCATCATGCCAGCCGTGATTGCGTGCTTCATCGTGCGTGACCGGCAAAACCCCGAGACGCACCAATGCTTATGAAGACTGGCCCTCCAGCACGCGGCGACACACTCCCGTTCCACCATCAGTGGGGCGGGACTGTCCCTATCGGTGCAGGTTGCGAGGCATCCGCCGAAGCCGCTCCGGTAAGTTCGTTGAGCAACTCAGTGGCACCATCCACCTCGGCCATCGTCCAGAGCATATAGCGGCTATCCACGTGGATCGACCGAGTCCGCATCGAGTCGTACAAAATGTCGGATGCCACCGTGTCGTAGGTGCCGTCGAAAAGAAATCCGACAATTTCGCCCTTGCTGTTGAGGGTGGCCGAACCCGAGTTGCCGCCCGTGGTATCAACTGTGGATAGAAAATCCACCGGCACATCGTTGAGCTTCGGATCAACATACGGCGTCTTCTTGCCCGCACGCAGCGCCTGGATCGCAGCCAGTTCCGCAGGAGGCGCATTGAAAGGACTGGCACCCGTCGCCTTTTCGACGATGCCCTGCAAGGTCGTCTGCGCCGGGTTCGGCCGACCGTCGCGGGCCGGGACGCCCATCACCTGGCCATAGGTGACGCGCAGCGTGCCATTAGCATCGGGGGCGACGGCCCCTCCGCTGTGGGCTAACAACGCCTCTGCGAAGCGGGGGCCTAGGCGATAGACGCTGCCGGAGCGTTCCTTTGCCTTTTCGCGGATGCCTTCCATCAATGGATAGAGGGCGGCGGTCAGGTTGATGGCGGTGTCATTAGTGGCGAGAAGTTCTGCCGTGGACATTTCGAAGCCAGCCAAACGCTCGTCTTTCTGATAGAGCCGGGTGCCGGACAACAGGCGGCCCAGAAAGGCGTCGATGGCCCGTGCGCTGTCGGCTTCACTCATGCCTGCATCGAGGCCGATTTGCTGGTCGAGCACGTCGATTCGTTGATCGCTCGGCAGCCTGGCGACTTCGGCGAGCGCGTAGGTCATGAGTGCGCGGTCGGCCTTGACGTCGAGGCTGCGCTGGAGGCGGTCTTGGGCCTCGCGCAGTCGGCTCCAATCGCGCTGTTGGAACGCCGGGTCGCGCTGGGCGTCGGGCTTCGTCCGTTCGATGGACAGGCGATAGAGCGTCTGAGCGGAGCCCATGACGGAGCCGGAGCCGCCGAAGAGTTCGGCGACGAGCGAGTCGCGTTCGCGGGTTTTCGCACGCTCTTCGACGAGGGAGGTGAGAGCGGGCAGCACGTCGCCGTAGTCGGAGTTGCGCTTGGGGTCTGCGGCGATCCAGGCGAGCAGGGATTTTTCATGGGCCTCTCGCTCGGCCAGCAGGCCACGCTTGTTCATGCTCGCAATGATGCCCTTGGACTTTGTTAGAGAGTTATTCAAACCACGAATGCGGGTGGACACCCGGATGGCCGTCTCCTGGTCCGCCACTGCCAATTTTTCCAGGAGAGCGATCTGGTCGGTATTGCGCTTGATCGTGCGGGGCAAACTCCATTCGACACTCTGCCGCACCTCGGCATAAGGGGACAGACGAGCTGTGCGGCCCGGATAGCCCGCGACGAAGACGAGCTCGCCGGGGCTGGCACCCTGCGCCGAGATGCGCAGCCAGTGCTTGGGCTTGTAGGGGACGTTGTCCTTGGAGAACGTGACGGACTTGCCTTCGGGGGAAACGTAAGCGCGATAGAACGAGAAATCGCCGGTGTGGCGGGGCCACTGCCAGTTATCGATTTCGCCGCCGAAGTTGCCGATACCGGCGGCGGGAGCATAGACGAGGCGCACATCCTGAATCTCTAACTGGCAAATTTCGAACCACTTTTTGCCCTCAAAAAAACTCGAAACATTGCAGCGAAGGCCGTCCTTCTCGCCCGCCGCCACCCGCGCTTTCACCCGGGCTTCCACGGCGTCGAAACGCGCCCGGTCGGATAGATCAGGATCGGGTTTGCCGATGATTTCATCGCTCACATCGGTCACCGACACCGTCACGAACACGCGGGAGCCCGGGCCGTTCCAGAGTTCCTCGGCGCGGGTCCTTGCTAGAAACCCAAGCTCCATCAAGTTGCGCCCGGCCGTCGAGTTGAACTGCAGCGCCGCTTGAACGCAGTGGTGGTTCGTCGCAATCAGCCCGTCCGCTGATACAAACGAGGCACTGCAACCGCCTAGCGAGACGATGGCACCCATCGGCTGGCCCGTTAGATCAGCGAATGCACCGGGATCGCCGGTGAAGCCCAAACCCTTGAGTTTCTCCCCGAGCGCGGGAATTTGCTGCGGCATCCACATCCCCTCGTCGGCCAACACCGGCCCTGACGTGGCCACAAGAACAAGCAGCAAACAGGCAGCAGCGCACCTATCTAACAAATTGAATATCCATCTACCCACAAATGGAACGGCAGCTGACTGCCTGAGAGAAATCATATCTAGCACCTTAGAAAATTCTCCGGGATCTTGCAGGTTGAAAGCGGCTTTTGGCATGCGGTGGGTCGGATCGGTCACAGGCCCAAGCTGCGGCATGGCTGCCCTGCGCGTCAAGCGAAGGAATTGCCGCCCTCGCGAATGTGCCGACGCGACAGATCCTCGAGGCCAGCGAAGCGGATGACATCTGCGATGTGGCCGGGGTGTAGAAGACAGGAGATCGCTGGCGCTCAAAGACAGAAGCCAGAAGAAGAGCGTTTCGGCATCTCTTTCTCATTTTCTGGTTTTTTCAGATCATTGATTTTCTGTCCTGCACATCTATTTTCACATCTATTTTCTTGACTCGGGGGGGGATGGGAGGCTAACAGGGCGTGGAAGTCATTCAAATTGTTATGGAACAATCCATTACCTCAACATTCGGGCTGGCCGTATTGGCTGGCATCTCCCTCGTTACACCGGCTTTCGCCGT
>CAIQXC010000225.1 GCA_903875675.1 Akkermansiaceae bacterium | reverse complement strand
GGTGGGGCGGTGGCGATGGATCGGCGTCCATCAGCGCGCTGGCCTTGCTGGCAACCGGCAATCCCGAGTACCTGCCGATGTTGCAAACCTATGCCCGCTCGCTTGCACCCAAGGATCTTAACCTGGAGCGCAAAGGGATTGACGCCTGGAATTGCTATAACAGCATCTTTCTAGCAGAATACTACATGTTGACCAACGACTCCGATGTGTTTCACGGGCTGAGCGAATATGTCATCTACGCGGCCAAGCACACCAGCATGTTCGGCACGGCAGGCCACGGGTTTTCTACCGTCGCGCCGCCCGGCGGTTGGCAGACCGGCGGCACCCATGGCTCAATCAGTTGGTACGGGCCGGTGAATCAGGCAGGCCTGGCCGCCCAGCTCACGATTGTGCTCGGCAAGAGGGCGGGCGTGAAAGATCCGGAGATTGATCCGGCCATCGCGAGGGCCGCGAATTTCTTTGGCTACTATGTAAATCGTGGGTCCATTCCCTACGGCGAACACCAGCCGTACTACGGTGAGCACCAACTCCAGGGAGAGAGCCGGACGTATTATGATCACTGCAGCAACGGCAAGGACGGGCTGGCTGCAGTCATGTTCTCGTGCATGGGCGACAAGCCACTGCAGGCGGAGTATTTCACGCGAATGTCCGTGGCCGGATTCAAGGGCGAGCAATACGGGCACACCGGCCAGGGGTTCAGCTACCTGTGGACCACGCTCGGTGCCGCCATGGGTGGTCCGCAGGCGGCGGCGGAATACCTCAAACAAGTGCGATGGGACCGGGATATGAGACGCCGCAGTGATGGCTCGTTTGTGTATGAAGGTGGCGAGCAATGGGCCCCCGGTATGGGCAAGGACTACTGGGATGACAGTTATACTTACTGGGGCAACCCGACTGCCTATTATCTCCTCCACGCCGCCCTGCCCCTGAAAAAACTTTGCATCACAGGAAAACTTGTGACCCCAGCCAACCAACTGTCCCCCAAGGCCGTGACCCATGCCGTCTGGGCAGCGGAATTCACCGGACATTGCGCAAGTTATACCAAAGAGCAACTGGTTGCCGCCCTGGGCGACTGGGATCCGATTGTGCGCTTCAATGCCGCCACCGAGTTGAGTCTGCGTACCGCCGACCTGTCAAGTCTGATCCCGATGCTCATCACCATGGCGGAAAATCCTGCTGATGCCAATCAGCGCGAGGCGGCCTGCACGGCCCTGGGCTGCATGAAAGCCGCCAGCGCAGTACCCGCGCTGACCCGCCGACTCTCGGACACCGACATCTGGGTGCGCGCCAAGGCCGCCAAAGCTCTGGGTCAGATCAACGCAGCTGCGGCCCCCTCAGTGCCCGACATGCTGGGTGCCTTTGTCAAGAATGTGGCACCAACCTATCCGTTCGAGACGGGTTTCAATTGGAGCGATCCCTTGCAAATCGCTAACGGCTACCTCGCCGAGACGCTGTTTCGGCAGTTGGGTGGCGACACCATCAAAGCCGACAAAAAACTTCTCTATCCGGCGGTACGGGCCGGCATCAAACAACCCGCCGGCATGTGGCGCGATATCCTCAGCGGCTTTGTGCAGGACCGGTTGGAAGTGGCTGACGTGGTGGCTCTGGCTCCAGAACTCTTCGCCGACGCCCAAACCGAGGGACCATGCGACCGGATGTTCACCTCCGGGCCGGTCGGAGCGGCCATGATGGCCCTGTCGAAAAATAAGATTGATGAGGGCATCGACATTAGCCTCGGTAATGTCACTTATTGGGGGCAGTTAGGCAAGAGCGCCCTTGGCAGCCTGCCCGCTTATGGCGAGGCGGCCAGGCGGGCGCTGCCGGTTTTACATACCTATCTCGCCGCTTGGCCGCCAGGTGATAACAATGCCCCCATCATCATCAACACCATCGCCGCGATCGATGCCGCCACCACTGCGCCAACCCTGCTCAACGCGCTACCGGTGGCAAGCCCGCAAATCCTGGTCATTGCGCCCAACACCGCCAAGGCAGCCGTTCTATCAGGCTCCTCGTGCCGGTCGGACAAGGTCACCTGCAAGATTGCGGCCAAACCGACGCATGGTGTCCTAACAGGCACCGCGCCCAACCTGACCTATACCCCCGAGAAAGGCTTTCAGGGCATGGACCAGTTCACACTCACGGCCACCGACAGTCTAACTACATCGCAGCCCGCGACGGTGAACCTGCTGGTGGGCACTGGCGGCACCGGGCTGAAGGGGAATTATTTCGACAACAAGGAGTTCACCGCGTTGAAGGCCACTCAGTTGGACCCGGCTGTGAACTTCGACTGGGGTTCGGCACCGGCCGCCAAAACGCTCGGCGCGGGCACCTTCTGCGTGCGTTGGAGCGGCCAGGTGCTGGCACCGGAGGGCGGGACCTATCGGTTTTCCACCCGCACCGGCGACGGTGTCCGCCTATGGGTCAACGGCGTGCAGGTCATCGACGACTGGAACGACCACACGACCAAAATGTGGAACGACAGCCCGGAGATCACCCTGACCGCTGGCCAGCGATACAGCCTGAAGTTGGAGGTTTATCACCATACCAGTCCCGCCACCGCTCGACTCTATTGGTATATGCCGTCCCGCAAGGCCTGCTCGATCATCCCGCAGGAGTTGCTCTATCCGGTGACGGGTGTGATCCTGACCTCGCCAGCCAACGGCACCAGCTTCGGTCCGCCGGCGACTATCACGCTAACCGCCGATGTCTCGGACGTACCCGGCAAGGTGACGAAAGTGGCCTTCTATAACGGCGACGCACTGATCGGGACCTCCTCCACGCCACCTTATTCCATGGATTGGAAGAACGTGCCGGCGGGTTCCTATTGTCTAACAACAAAGGCAGCGGCTGGCAACGGCCAGGTCAGCGCATCCACTGCGGTCATGATCACGGTGGATGGCGACACGGTTCCGGTGACTTCGGGCTTGGTCTGCTGGCTGGATCCGGCCTGCGGCATCTATAAGGACTCCGACCAGCAGGTCCTGATCTGGAATGACCGCTCCGGCAATGGACATCACGCGGTCCATAAGGAACACAACAGCCCGACATTATTACAGAACGAGCTTGCCTCGAAGCCGGTGGTTCAGTTCACCGGTGACTGCCGCACCCTGGTCAGCGGCAAGTTCTTTATCAAAGAGCAATATCTCGTTGTGCGTTCCCCGTCGCCTACCTGGAGCAATGAGGGCTCGTTCATAGGCCGCGAAGCCGGGCGGGCCTCTAGCTACTTGCTGGATGGCACCGGAACCAGCGGCTTCAATGAGAACCCATTCCCGGCGGCGGTTTCCAAGAATGGATCACCCATTGGGTTTGAGAAATCGACCAAGGGCGGCTTCAGCCTCGGAACCATCACCGACTTCATGGTCCTCAAGATCACCGTCAATGACCAGGACACAAAGCCGACCAGCTACTTGCTCAGCGGCACTGATGGAGACCATTGGTTGTGCAAATTCGACCTCGCCGAGATTCTCTGCTACTCGAGAGCTCTAACGGCCCCGGAGGAAGCCTCGGTCGGCGGCTATCTGGCAGCCAAGTACGGCATCAAAACGACGTATCCCCAGCCCCTCAAGGTTCAGCCTGCGGGCGACAAAGCTCATTGAGAACAAAATGAGGCGAACACACACCATAAGAGAAGCTAACGCGTTTACCCTCGTTGCGCTGTTATCAGAAAAGGAACACGGAATGAAGATCATGAATAAAATATACACAATAATGTTAGGACTATTGACGGCGTTCTCAAACGCTGTTGCCGCAGAGGCTGATGTTGCGGCCAAGGTCAGGGAGGCAGTGAAGGATCATGTGCTTCGAATTGATGTGAACAACAGCAATTTCGTCAGTGGCCCGCAGATACCGGGTGTTAAGGAACTCATTGTTGAGTTTAAACTTGGCAATGAGATCGGCAAGAAGACGGTACGTGAGGGCGGAACTCTTGAAATTAAGGGCTCTGCTGACATGCCGTTGGCAATCATCAAGGCAACCTATAGATCTGAAGGCATCAATGACTATGGGTTGAAGGAGTATGTCTATACGTCCAAGGATTTGCCTCATTCGGATGCAAATCCATGGAAGCTCGTCTGCCAGTTGCCTTACAACGCCCAATATACCATGTGGATACGGGTAAAAGCCGACGCTCCCGGCAAGGTGATCGAATTTGATTCGTCCAACCCATTGATGCGTTGCACGACCCCGGTCCAGAAATATACAACCGTTGAAGGGGAACAAACCTACGAAATGCCGGACTGGACGGCCGGCGAGGGTGCCATCTATACCATCCCAGCCGGGGTGAGCGTCCTAGCGGTGAAATTCCGGGAGACAGGATATGATACCAAGATTGCAGGCACGTTTTCATGCAGTGACAATGACTATAATTCCCTTTGGCGAAAGGCGACCAGGACGTTGTATCTCTGCTTACGCAACAATTGTTATATGGGCTGCCCAGACAGAGAGCGGGGCGAATGGCAAGGGGATGCGGTCCTGGAAATGGAGGAGTGCTTCTATGCATTGGACCTGTCATCTCACAAGTTAGCCAAAAATTTCATGCTTACACAGCAAGTCGGCCAGCTTGCCGGGCAGAATCTCATTGCCCACGGTGAGTATGGCGACTGGACCTATTATCTTTATACCGGCGATCTCGAAACACTCAAGCAGATCTATCCCGGTACCAAGAAATATCTCGATCTCTACAACATCGGGGCCAACGGATTGCCAGATTATCGGTTCATGACGAGCGCCTTGGTCGATATTTATGATTGGTATGACTGGGGGACTGGTAAACAGGACTTCAAGGTGATCCAGGCGGCTGAGTATTTCGGTGCGTTATCCGCCCTCAAGAAGATGGCACAGGTGACCGGGCATGCCGAGGACATTCCCGCGATTGACGCCAAGCTCAACAGCATGAAGAAGAACTTCGACCGGGTGTTCTGGAATGAGGACGGGTACAGGTCGGGGACAATTCTTGACGAGCGAGCCAATGCAATGGCGGTATGCTCAGGGCTGGCGGATAGTTCGAAGTATGACGTGATCACCAAACTGATCGGAGGGTTAGAAGGCAACAGCGGCCCCTATTTCGAACGCTGGATCATGGAGGCACTTTGTGTGATGGGCAAGCCTGAGAACGCCTTGCTCCGGATGGCCAACCGGTACAGAGGGCAGATTGACGCCTCTTTCACGACATTATGGGAGTATATGGAGAGGGGTTTTGACATGAAGACAGGCACGGATTGCGCCAATTACCTTACACTGAATCACGCCTGGAACACACCCAATACCATTCTCTCGAAATTCATTACTGGAGTGGCACCGGAAAGTCCGGGCTGGAATCTCTATCATGTGCTGCCGCAAGAGGCGTTTCTTACCTCTATCGATACCACGGTCCCGACCGTGCAGGGGCAGGTCGAGGTTTCAATCAAGAAAAGCGCATCACAATACAATCTGTCCCTGACGTCTCCCTCAAATACGACGGCTATCGTTGGTATTCCAAAGAGTTCATTTACAAGACTGGATTCAATCATGGTCAATGGCTCGGCAATCTGGAAGGGTTCATACGTGGGGAATGTTGAGGGGATATCATTCAACGGTGAGGATGCAAAGTATGTGACATTCAAAGTGAAGCCTGGCACATGGAAGTTTGTCGCTGCGGGAAGCGTCAACATGTCAACGCCGAAACAGCCTCCAGTTTCCGCGAAGGCCGGGGTTAAACTCAATAAAAAGCAATGGACCGCTTCGGCTTGCATCGATCATCAGACGTATGAGGCTGGTCCATGGAATGGTGGCAAAGGAAACGTAAATCTGACCGCCGATGGAAGTGCGGCAAATGCGATTGACGAAGATCACTGGACAGGCTGGCGGACGATGACGGATCAAGTGCCGGGACAATGGTTCGCGATTGATATGAAGCAGCGCCAGAGTTTCAACAAGATCGTCATGGATAACGTCTGGGCAATCTATGACAGCCCGGCCGGCTATGCCATCTACGTGTCCGATGATAATACCAACTGGGGAACCGCTGTCGCAACCGGTACCGGCGCCAGGTGGGGAATCACCACAGCCACGTTCCCGACAAAATCCGGCAGGTATATCAAGATTGAGCAGACCGGGACGAAAAAACAAGTGTGGTCCATCTTTGAACTCGATGTCTGGCGGATGTAATATATTGAAACAATAATACCTCATAACACAATGAAAAATAGGAACAGTATGAAGACAGTTTTCGGCTTGGCGGCATCCTTGCTCGCCGCGGTGTCCGCCAGCGCGGATGTGACGCTCAGCAAGATTTTCGACGATCACATGGTTCTCCAGAGGGACATTCCGGTGGCAGTCTATGGCAAGGCGGCTCCCGGCGAGAAAGTGACGGTTGCCTTCGCGGGGCAGACCCAGGCGGCGAGTGCCGACAAAGAAGGTGCTTGGTGCGTCAAGCTCGATGCAATGAAGGTCTGCACAGATTCCGCAGCTATGACTGTGACCGGCAAGAATACGCTCACACTCAAGGACGTGGTGGTGGGCGATGTCTGGATTTGCAGCGGTCAGTCTAACATGGATTTCACGCCCGGTGCCTACCAAAGCCCCCTTGATCCCAAACCCTACGATGAGAAGGATTTCGATGTTCCGCTGTTGCGGCAGTTCCATCTCGTCAATGAGCCATCGATGCGCCCGGAATCTGATGTTATTGTGAATCGCGGGAACGGAACGTCGGAAGAAAGCGCCGCCTGGCTTCCCTGCAAGCCAACCACGGGAAACCGTTTCACGGCAGTGGGGCTATATTTCGGCAGGAAGCTGCAACTGGAAACCGGAGTTCCGATCGGTTTGATCAAGACGGCCTGGAATGGCACCCGCATTGAACCGTGGATCTCTCCTGCCGGGTTGGCTAGTGTGAAGGAATTGCCCCCCGTGGCCGGTCTGCCCGCCGAATACAAATCCGACGGCGGATATCCTTCAACATGGCATTGCTTGTATAACGGCAAGATCCAACCGATCACCCGTTACGGGATCAAAGGTGCCATCTGGTATCAGGGCGAGTCCAATGGCGACGAGGGAGAGACATACTATCAGAAACTTCGCGCTTTGATCGGTGGCTGGCGCGCGGCGTGGGGTGAGGGTGATTTCCCGTTCTACATTGTCCAGTTAGCCGGAAGGTTCAGTTCCACCTACACTCCGGCGGGCCAGGATCCCGCAGGCGGCGATGGTTGGGCCAAGATCCGCATGGCACAGTTCAAGGCCCTGAACATCCCACACACGGGCATGGCAGTGACCATGGACCTAGCGGACGTTAGGGATCCCGGAGACATCCATCCCAAGAACAAGCGCGATGCGGGCGAGCGGCTTGCTCTTTGGGCTCTTGCAAAGGATTATGGCAAAGAGAACTTGGTTTACAGCGGCCCGTTGTACAAGGAAATGAAGATAGAGGGCGACAAAATCCGAATTGCCTTCGACAGTGCTGGCTCTAGCCTAACTGTTGCTACCAAGAAAGGTTTCGCACCCGTGGTCAAGGAGCCACAAGGCAAACTGAAGCACTTCGCCATCGCCGGTGATGATAAGAAGTGGGTATGGGCCAATGCTGACATCGTCGGCACGACCGTGGTTGTCTCAAGCCCCGAGGTGCCCAAGCCGGTCGCTGTCCGTTATGCCTATACCATGTCCGGCGATGACTGCAATCTCTACAACAGCGAAGGCCTCCCGGCCTCGCCTTTCCGCACGGACGATTGGTGATCCCATAGCGTGGGTGGGGCGGTGACGGCACACCACCAGCGGAAAGCTGAGCGGATCATCCGCGTGATGGCGGCAAGATTGGATCTGCCGATCGGGACGGCGGAACTGGCGAAGTTGCGCAAGGGGCATCTGGACAAGGTGCGGTCCGCTGCCTTGGCGCGGATGCGCACCGGTGACAGGAGAACAAGTGGATTGCGGCTTGACTAGCTAGAACCTACCTCAGATACCTCGTGACCCTAGAAACAATGAATCTGGAAGGATGATATACCGCCTTTTAACCGCGAATATTAGGGTTTAACGTGCATCACATACACAAGCCGCTCCTGATCTGTCTATTTTCTATTGGCAGCCCCCCCCTCAAACACCCTTGAAGTACTCGAGAGTGGCGGCAAGGGCATCTTCAAGGGAATATCGTGGGGTCCAACCCGCAGCGCGAAGCTTGTCGGCGCTGGCCCGTGAGTGCTTGACGTCACCTGAACGAGTGGGGCCGTGGAGAATCCGAGAGGTGGAGCCAGCAGCGTCTATCAACTGCTGGGCGAGCCCGTTGATGGTCAACTGGCCGCCATAGCCAGCATTGAAAACACCGTTGACGCTTGGATTACCGGCGGCAAAGGTCAGGGCACCAACGATATCCTTGACGTAGATGAAATCGCGCGTCTGCTCACCATCGCCGAAGACCGTGATGTCTTGGTGGCGCAAGGCCTGCTCGATGAAAATGGGCACCGCTGCTGCGTAGGCTCCCTCGGGATCTTGGCGCGGACCAAACACATTGAAAAAACGCAGCGCCGCAGTCTGAAGGCGACCTTCGCGTTGATAAATATCGAGGTAGTATTCGCCATCGAGCTTGGTGATCGCGTAGGGGCTCTTTGGCTCGGGCAGCATCGACTCGATCTTTGGCACGGTCGGGTTGTCGCCGTAGATCGCGGCCGACGAGGCAAAGACCAACTTGCGCACCTTGGCAGCG